>CAYIFD010000089.1:0-2572 GCA_964362595.1 uncultured Candidatus Saccharibacteria bacterium | reverse complement strand
GCGCCATTATGGTCCAAAACAAAGAATGATTATGATGTCCGCCGCCGTGGTTGATGACCGCCTGGCGGATGTCTTCGGGGACCTGGTTCGGGTCCCGGAGCAGTTCTTCAAGTGGTCTCTCGAAAAGCTCGGGATGTTTTTCCAAAGCGGCGTTAAGCTTGTCAATATAGGTCTGGTGGTGCTTGGTGTGGTGGATTTCCATGGTCCGCGCGTCGATGTGAGGCTCTAGCGCGCCGTATGGATACGGCAGTTGTGGAAGAGTGTATTTAGGCATACCTATATTCTACTTGTTTATCAGTATCCCGGGAAGTTCTCGGTCTTTATGTTTTCCGGCTTTATTTTCATTTTCGAGAGCATGTCAGTCATTGACTGGACAAATCCGGTCGAACCGACGGCGTAATATATCGTCCCGATATCGCTCCGCGATATCGAGGATCCTCGATTGGCTTTGCCAATCGGGACCTTTCGCCACTTCTTTATACTATCCTTTAGTATCTTCGGACTTAAGTGTCTATCGCCTTGTCGGGTCATTATTGTTACCAGTTTGAAGTTTTTACTTTGTAAAGTTTTCAGTTCTTCCAAAAATGGCGTGTCTTTTTTCTTCCGGTTCGAATGAAAGAGAGTTATTTTTCGGTTTGGAAAAGTTTTTATAATGGAACGGAATGGCGTGATGCCGATTCCCCCGGCTAGGAAGACAGCCGGGATTCTTTTGTTCTGGTGAAGGACAAACTGTCCGAACGGGCCTTCGATTTTGACCCTTGTTCCGATTTTCAGTTTCCCGAGAGTTTTCTTGAACTTCGACTTTGGCCTCATTCTGGTCGTGAGCATCAAATCTTTTTCTTTAGGAGAAGAAGCAATGGAAAAAGGATAGGCATCTTTATTTAAAGTAATTTCGATGAACTGACCCGGGACGAATTTGAATCCTTTCGGCTTTTCAAAAAAGAAGGCCATCGTTTTCTCGGCCACTTCTTTTTTGGCAAGGAATCTGATGGAGTAAGAAGGCATTTATGGGCACTGATGGATTCGAACCATCGACCTTCCGCGTGTAAGGCGGACGCGCTAGCCACTGCGCCAAGTGCCCTAAAGAAACAAATGCGCGGGAGAGGATTCGAACCTCCACGTCCTTGCGGACACCAGCACCTCAAGCTGGCCAGGCTACCGTTACTGCACCCGCGCATTTATATCGCTTTGATTTTCCTTCTGGTCTCTTTTTTACTCTTTTTTCGGAGATAGTAAAGTTTAGCTCTTCTTACCCGCGCCTTTTTAATGATTTCAATTTTTTCAATTGTTGGCGAGTAAATCGGGAATATTTTTTCAACCCCAACGCCGGAAATAATTTTGCGGACGGTAAAAGTTCCGCCGGCTTCGCGGCCGTGCTTTTTGGCAATCACCAAACCTTCAAACGGCGCCACTCTTTCTTTAGCGCCTTCTTTGACTTTTTGAAAAACCTTAATCAGCCAGCCCGGCTGGATTTCAGGGATCTCACGGGCATTATATTTTTGTGCAAACTGTTGAATTTTATCCATATTATTTCCCGAAATGGGCAGTGCAGGAATCGGACCTGCGGCCTCTTTCGTGTCGAGAAAGCGTTCTGCCACTGAACTAACTGCCCAATCGGTCCGGGAGGATTCGAACCTCCAGCCGTTCGGATATAAGCCGAATGCTCTGCCGTTGAGCTACGGACCGTTTCTATGCGCCCAAAAGGGCATAAAACTCTTCCTGCTCCAAAACCTCTTTCTCTATTAGTTTTTTAGCAATTTTATGCAAAATTTGCAATCTGTTGGTTAAAATTGTTTTAGCTTTTTTAAGGGCTTGGGTAATGAATTTTTTGACTTCCTGGTCAATTAGAAAAGCAATTTGGTCGGAATAATTTTTTTCTGCCGATAATTCTTTACCCAAGAAAACCAGTTCATCTTTGTCGCCCCAGGTTATCGGCCCTAATCTATCAGACATGCCGTACTCGGTGATCATGCGTCTGGCCAGTTCGGAAGCGATTTTAAGATCATTTGAAGCGCCGGTGGTCGTGTCTTTGAAAACAAGTTTTTCAGCCGTATAGCCGCCAAGCAAAACCGCAAGCTCTGTTTCATATTCAGATTTGCTTCTTAAATGTTTGTCTTCAGATGGAAGTTTTAAAGTGTAGCCGCCGGCCCGGCCCCGGGAAACTATAGAAACCTTGCTGACCGGATCGCTGTTGGGAAGAGAGCTGGCAATTAAAGCATGGCCGGCTTCATGGTAGGCGGTTATCTCTTTTTCTTTTTTGTTCAAGACGTGACTTTTTCTTTCCGGCCCGAGCATTACTTTTTCAATGGCAATTGTTAAATCGCTTTGCTTTATTTCCGTTTGGTTTTTTCTAGCTGCCAAAATTGCCGCTTCATTAATAAGGTTGGCTAAATCCGCTCCGGAAAAGCCGGGTGTTCTCTGGGCAATTATTCTAAGATTGACCTCTTGGGCTAAAGGTTTGTCTTGGGAATGAATTTTTAAAATTTCTTCCCGGTCATGGATTGAAGGGTTAACCAGAATTAATTTTCTATCAAACCTGCACGGCCGTAAAAGCGCCGGGTCCAAGATTTCG
>CAYIFD010000088.1:0-2615 GCA_964362595.1 uncultured Candidatus Saccharibacteria bacterium | reverse complement strand
ATTGGAGGTCAAATAGATAATGCTCGGTCCTTTTTGTAGCCCATATGAGTTAGTGAAGTTGGTGAAGTTTCTTCCTCCGTACACCGATACGATCAGTTTGCTGCTGGGAAAATATACCGCTCTTCCCAAAACCGAATTGGCAGAAGCACGGAATCCCCGCTCATGCCACAGCGTGGCCGGCGAGTCGGTTCCTTCCTGATCCGGCAATAGACCCCTTACCCGCAACGGACTGTACATATGAGCCACGAAAAACTGCAGTTTTCTTTGCCGAAAGTTGGTTTCGTAATCAAGCCGATTGAGCGTAAAATCCTGCCGCGTACTGGAGGAAAAATTTCCCGGCAGATTGTTTTTGAGAAAGGTGACTTCGCGCTCGCTTTGGGCAAAACTCGGCCGTGAGCCGGAAAAGAAAAACAGTTTGTTTTTGACAATCGGGCCGCCAAGGTAGAATCCGGGCGCCACATTCCGCTGGTTATCTTTTTTAGGACGGAAGTATTCCACCACTTCGTCATCGAATTTTGAAAACCGCAGAATGGAATTTGGCGAGGCGTTCATTTCATCAGTCGTGAAATAGCTCCATACCTGTCCATGGACCATATTCTCTCCGCGTTTTAAAACGCCATTGACCACCGCACCCATTGCTCCGCCAAATTCGGCGTTGCTTGATCTTTTTACCTGGGTTTCTTGGATAAATTCGAATGGAATATTGCTCATCAATCTTAATGAACCGGTTTCAACATCAGAGACATCAATGCCGCTGATGAAGAACTTATTTTCCGCCCGAGATGATCCGTCCGACATCAATCCGCCGCCAACCGCTTTTCGTCGCACGCCGTCGGCTCGTTCAACGCTTCCAACAAAACCGGTTCCCGATGGCAGTTTCATCTGCTCGTCGGAGGGAATGGTTGTCTGAATCTGGCTTGAACCGGTATCGATCTGGGGAAGTTCGCCTTCCACATTCACGGTAACGGTTTGGGTAACTCCCGCCACATCCAGCGTCACATTGACAACCATATTTCCGCCGGCGCGAATCACTGCCTGTGTTTCCGTTTGGTTAAATCTGTCCTTGGCGTAATATACCAGCTTATACTCCCCTGGAGGAAGAGAAAGCGCATACCCGCCGAACGAATCGGTAACAACATTAATTGTCGTCGAGGAACTGATAGCCCAAATAGCAACTCCGGGAATTACTCCGCCGGTCTGGTCGGTCACCACTCCTCTGACCACTCCGGTTAGTTCTTGCGACCAAAGCTGACCCGCAGCCAAAAATGCTCCAAAAGCCAAAACAGTAAAAAACTTCCTCATCTTTTCTCCTAATTCTAAAGGTTCTAAATCTGCGGTAAGTATAGAGACAAGTTAAAGAGTGTCAACCTTGACAAAGCTTCGTCTTGTTGCCAAAAGATATCCACTTTAAATTTTTCAGCAAGCTCAAGTTATTGAAGGCGGTAAAGTAAATGTTACGCTTGTGGTCTTAGAAAAGCTCGCCAAGGCGCTTGATGTTTCCGTTGATGAGTTGTTGAAGTAATGATACATATAATGCTATGAAGTATTTTCTAAAAAATAAATGGCTCTTAATCGGCCTCACCGTTTTAATTGTGCTCCTATTGTTATCTGGAGAGGATAAGAAGAACACTTCTCAAATGGAACTAGAGGCAACAAAGGGCAAGCCCACAGTAGTTCAACAAACGCCACAAACAAACCCGAAACCTCGCGGAGACCGTGTGCTTGGTCTGGGTATTCTGGATATTCCGGAAAGCGCAATTGATTATGAAAAGGCATTTGCCCTTGCGCAAAGCGTGGGGGTTCAAGCAATTGAGCTGCCAACACCCTGGGACGATGGAGAACCGGAGGCTCGCCAATATGTCGCCGGCTGGTTGCCGGTTGCTAACGAATTTTATCCTAAAGCCGGCATTAAAATGGGAATCTCGCTTAATCCCATAGACACCAACAACTCGCGCCTTCCAAAAGATTTGAAAAACAAATCATTTAATGACCCGCAAGTAATTGAACGGTACAAAGCCTTTGTGGACTTTGCTGCCAATCAACTATCTGACTCGGATGTATTTTTTGTGGCTATAGGCAACGAGATTGACGCGTACTTGGGAAATTCGGAAAAGCGATGGAAAGAATATACCGAATTTTTTGCCGCGGTTGCCCCACATGTTCGGACAAAGTTCCCGAAGGCCACTGTTGGCAGCAAAATTACTTACGATGGCCTAATCAATCTGAACGAGAACGCAAAACGGCTGAACGGTCATGCTGACATGATACTTACGACATATTATCCGTTCCAGCATGGCGGATTTGATATGCGTGACCCTTCCACGGTGCACGGCGACTTCAAACGCATTGTTGAACTCTACCCCGAGAAGAAAATTTATTTTGCCGAGATTGGCTATCCATCGGGAGAACTCAATGAAAGCAGTGAGGAAAAACAGGCCCAGTTTGTCAAAGAAGCATTTGCCGCATGGGATACATACAAATCTAAAATCGTTTTTCTCAACTTTCAGTGGCTGCACGACGCGTCTCCGGAGACCGTTTCCAATTGGCAAAAGTATTACGACTTGAAAGACAAGGGATTTGCATCTTTTCTCGGCACCATTGGCTTGCGTACCTAT
>CAYIFD010000087.1:0-2616 GCA_964362595.1 uncultured Candidatus Saccharibacteria bacterium | reverse complement strand
ATTGTCTGGAACGGCCCTCTCGGCCATACTCCGTATTTTTCCGGAGGGACGTTGCGTTTTGCGAGAGCCCTGGCAAAAATTAAAGAATTTACGGTAATCGGAGGAGGCGATACGGTAGCGGCGCTGGAGAGAGCCGGAATAGCGGAGAAAAAATTCAGCCATGTATCTACCGGGGGAGGAGCGATGCTTGAATTTCTGGCCGGAAAGAAATTACCGGGTATTGAAGTATTGAAAAAATAAATTATGCGCTACGATAACGCTGAACACTTTAAAGAAGAAAATGGCTACATAATTGAAGGAATCTGGTATCCTCGCGTAACCAGAATAATCAGCATCAAAGCCAAGCCCGCTTTAGAAAATTTTTTTAAAGAAATGGAGAATTTCTCCTCGGCCGAAGACGTAAAGAACAAATCGGCTGCGGAAGGAGTCCTGGTGCACGCTGCAGTTCAAAAACTCGCGGTAGGAGAGAAAGTTGCGGTTCCGGAAGAAATTCGGCCCGCGGCCGAGGCCTTTCAAAAATTTAACGCCGAGCGAAAAATTATTTTCCACCCAGAGTATATTGAGCGCAAGATCTGGTCCATCCGCCATCGCTATGCGGGAACAATTGACGCGGTGGCGACCGTTGACGGCAAATTTGGAGTGCTTGATATCAAAACCTCCACCGGCTTTTATCCCGAATATAATTTGCAGACGGCTGCCTATGTTTCGGCACTTCAGGAATTTCAGATAAAAAAGAATTTATTGCTTCCTCGCGACATTGAAACCCGCTGGATTTTGCGGGTTAATCAGCATAAAATATGCAAAAAATGCGGAGCAACGCTTCGCGAGAAAGGAGGGAGGACTAAGATCCGCAACGGTAAAAAATTATCAATGATCAATAATCAATTATCGCCATGCCCGAAAGACGATCATAACTGGGGGAGGACTGAAGGGGAGGTTGAGTTAAGAGAATTTCCCTATTTGTATAAAGACGCCAGGGCATTTATAGCGGCCAAAATTCTCTGGGAATGGGAGAATGATTATTGGCTGCGGCAGGCAGGTTATCTGAAAAACGGTTATGCCTAAAGAGAGAATCATAATTTACACCGATGGAGGAGCGCGAGAAAATCCGGGCCCTGCTGCTATTGGGGTAGTGATCCAAAATGCTGGCGGCCAGACCATTAACAGTTACGGAGAAGCAATAGGGGAGGCGACCAACAATGAGGCCGAATATAGAGCCGTGGTTTCTGCTTTGCAAAAAGTAAAAGCGCTGCTCGGAAAAAAAAAGACAAAAAAGCTGGTAGTGGAGGTAAATATGGATAGCGAGCTCGTGGTCAAGCAATTAAACGGTGAGTACAAGATTGAAGAAGAGCGCCTATTCCCTTTTTTCATAAAAATATGGAATTTGCGGATGGACTTTGAGAAATTAGTTTTTCTGTACGTTCCCAGGGAGAAAAATCGGGAAGCGGATCGGCTGGTCAATGAAGCCCTTGATAAAACACAGCTAACCTTTTCTAGATAACCTTTTCTAGATCTAAATAAAAACAAAAACGGCATATGCCGTTTTTGTTTTGCCTTTGATACATCTATAAGCCGAATTCTGTTCTACAAAAATTGCAGAGGTGACCATCTGTCTAGCCCCTTGATTACTCTCGGGGTCAAGCCCTCGACGTTATGTCGGGGTTGCACCGGATAGGAGTTTTTCACCGCGCGTTGTTGCCAGCGCGCGCTGTGGGCTCTTACCCCATCTCTTTTCACCCTTGCGCTATCAACGTCTTTGGCTTTTAACCAAAGAGGATGATGTCCGCGGTATTGTTTCTGTGACACTTTCCCGGTCATGGCGGCCGTTAGCCGCTATCCTCTTCCGCGCAAGAATACTCTTGCGCGGGGTGTTCGGACTTTCCTCCCCGATTAGAATCAGGGCGGCCACCCAATGTATCAAAGTACATAGCCACCATACTCCTATACAAGCGATATGTCAATTTTCTTTCCCTTTCTTTTGTTTTTGGAATTCTCAATTTTTCGCAAAAAGAGCTCCACTTGATCCGCACGATATACTCGGTAGTTATTTATAGGGTTGCGATAAGCAGTGAGAATGCCTTTGCCGTCCCAATTGCGCAAGGTTAAATTGGATACCTTTAAGATTTTTGCCACTTCTTTAATTGTTAAGTATTCGGTCTTCATATTGCCAAAGTTATTTGCTTTAAAAATCTGTCAAGAGGCAAAATATGTTTTTCCCCTTAAAAAGCATAGATCCCAGAAAATTTTATGTTCAAAATGAACATTCATAAACCTTGATAACGATATGCCGAATTTTAGTAAGGTTTAGCAAGGTTCATTAAAGTTTAGTAAGGAAGGCACTTCTATTATTTATTATGTCGTATGGTAGATCTTCAAGCAATTCGGAGTTATCCACAGTTGGGTGAGCCAAAAAAGCAATATCCCAATGATATAGTTAAAGCAAGCATATTTTTCAATCCGATATGGCATCCGATATCTCAAATAATCGCGAATGTGCAGTAATTTTCAGAGAATACCACTAATACGGTAAAACAGTATTCACGCAGGATAAAGACACATAAATCTTATCGAGATGAAGGAACAAGATAAAAACTTCATAACTCTTGCTGAAGACTC
>CAYIFD010000086.1:0-2650 GCA_964362595.1 uncultured Candidatus Saccharibacteria bacterium | reverse complement strand
CCAAAAATATAAGATCGGGGTGATGAAGTTTTACCCCGGATATAATATACTTTCCCGCCATCATGCCCAAAAGTTCCAGGTGCGAAGTAAGACGACTAATTCTTTCGGGATCGGACAGGCCGCCGGTAACGTCCGCGCTACCGTGAGTGCTCCCGAGTGATACCAAAGCCGCCAACATATCCCGCGAAGTAAAAAGATCATATCCGTCCACCGAAGCCATCCCGGAATAAAAATTTATGTTGGGCCAACCGGATGCATGCTGAAATTCAGTGAGAGCCAAAATATCTTCACGCGAAAGAATGTAGGTCGGCGGCACGCGTTTGGAAAAGCCGCTCTGAAGGAGAAAGGGATAGGTACGGAAAAGCGCCCGATCTTCTCTAGGTACAAATCGCTCGACCAAGAGATGATGCAAAGTTATTACCTCGCTTGAAATCGTATTCGGCCACTGCACCATAAAAACTCCGAGAAAAGTCAGGCAGGAAAGTGTAAATACGCACAGTCGAAAGCGCTCCCAGCCGACCTTCTGCCATAAAAAAGCCATCCCTAAACCCAGAGCAGCCATAAGCGCTGCATACGGCACGAGGAAAGAAATGTCGGTAAGATCAACCGACTTCTGCCAGACCTCAATCCCTCTTCCGATCGCATCGCGGTAATGGAAAGGATCTTTGGTAAATCCGAAGTTTCCGTAAAGGACTTTTGAAAATATTCCGTGAAATAGGTCTCCGGCCCAATTCCAAAATGCCTCTCCAAAAAAATTGAGCATAAAAACTCCTGCGAAAATGATAAGAAAAATCAAACCGAGAACGAGAAAAAGACGGCGCATCCCTCTATCTACTGCATATCCTTTTAGAAGATCAAATCCGTAACCGCCAAGAAGCGTCAAAAACCATATCCCTAAATACATCCAACGATACGGAAATCGGAAATACTCAAATACCGGCAGTTTTTGCATAAGATAAAATAGGGGCGAGGAACGGATTGAAACCGCCAACGTAAAGAGAAAAAGCAGTCCCAAAACAATAATCATCCCGGTAGTTTCTTTCGGTTCTTGAATTTTTTTTCTTAAATATCGCCATCCGGTGAATAATGCCGCCAGCGCCAAAAAAAACCAAATCGCTCCGACATACAACGGCCGTCTGCCGGCAGAAAGGTACGGGAAATATAAATAGTCGGGAACGAGAAAGAGAATAAAATCGCCCGGATTTATGACTTTGAAAGTAGAGAGCGAAAAGTCGAGGCCACCGGAGCGCGAACTCAAAGTAATAAAATTTAGCGTCGGTAAAATATAAGGCAGCCCAACGAGAAATCCTGCAGATGCAATAAGCAGAAGCAAACTAACAATTGAAGCAAAACCTTTGAGGTTCTGGCCAGATTGGACAAAGAAGAAATGTAAAATGGCAAAAAGTCCCAAAAGGAACAGGGCATAGATATTGACTTGTGTGTATCCGGAAATAAATGCCCACCCCGTGCCAACCCCCCCGAGAACCGCCCATATCCATTTTTTTCTACTACCCGCAAGAATTTTTGCCCAAATGAAAAAAAGAAACGGTAGGAAAAAAAGACTATTCGCAATAACGAGATTGGAAAGAAACCCCCAATGGAAGGCGAGGAGATAGCTCATTCCGACAATACTTGCGGAAAGCTGCGAGAGTCCGTATGCTTTCCCGGCAAGATACGAAAAAAGTAAAACTAAAAATAAATCAATAAAAAGTCGGAGGTGATATCCGTCGATTGGCGGAAGAAACCGGAAAATAATGAGATTAAGTGGATCTAAAAGTCCGGCTGACTGACTCACATAGGTTGGAAAGCCGGAAAAAAGCAGCGGATTCCACAAGATAGATTCACCACCCTTAAGCGCTCGCGAATAAAAATCAAAAATCGGATAATAAGATACGGTCGCGTCGGTATTAACAAAAATTCTTCCGCCAAAAAAAATCGGGAAAAGCGAAACGGCGACAATTGCCGCAAAAAATAAACAGATTAAGAGCTCGCGCTTCATGATACCAGAAATGTTTTTCTTAAGGATTAGAGATTAAGGACTGTATGGTATCCAAGTAACGCGTGATGCGGACTCCGTGCTCAATATCCGTGAGGGGTTTTTTACCCTCGCGCACGCATTTAATAAAGTGCTCCAGTTCATTTCGCAGGGGCTCTCCGGCCGCAATTTGCGGAACTAAAATCTTCTCACCAAGATAAAACTTCAATTTTTCGTTTCTTTGTTCATCAAAAACCGCGCTCCCCTTTTCTCCCACAATCGCGAGCCGCCGTATCTTTTCGGGATACATCCAAGAAACCGTTACGGCCGCGGGGGGTGCTGCTTCAAACTCAATCCATACGGAAGCGAAATCATCCCGTCCGCTTCCGGTAAGATCATTCCTGCTTCCGCGAACCTCGCGAATCCTTTTGGGTGAAAAAAGATAATCAATGATGGCAAGTTCATGGGTCGCCGTCTCCCAAAAACATCCGACATCGCTCCTAATCGGGCCTGGGTATAAATGTTCTCCCCAAACATAACGTATGCGGCCCAGCGTTCCTTTATTTAACTCGCTCTTTAAGCGGTTTATGTGGTCGTTATAGAGATATTGGTGCCCGACCATAAAAGATCGGAAGAGCACACGTATGAACTCCAGTCACGGCTACATCTCGTATG
>CAYIFD010000085.1:0-2683 GCA_964362595.1 uncultured Candidatus Saccharibacteria bacterium | reverse complement strand
GCAGGATAAAGACCCATACCTCTTATCGAGATGCAGGAAAAGGATAAAAACTTCGTAACTCTAGCTGAAGCCGCAAAGGGAACTCTTTACTCGCAGGAGTATTTGAGTTTGCTGGTGCGCAAGGGAAAAATTGCCGGAAATAAAATTGGCAGGAACTGGCACACCACCAAGGAAGCGGTAGAAGAGTATGTCAGGAAGCAGCAAGAGTTATTACTCAAGGAGCTTGAGCGAAAGAACGGTGCAAAGGAGATTTCTTTGGCCGATAGAATATCGGATAGCTACAAAGAGGATATCGGATCTCCTTCTTTGGAGAAGTTAGGAATTGACTTGGGTCCAATAGAGATACCCCGAGACAGGGCGCTGGAAGCTGAAATGCGGGGCTTAGCGAAATCAAGAGCTAAGCAATGGGTTTTTGAGTTTGCGGCCGCTGGGGTTGCTTTCTCGTTTTTCTTTTACCTGGGCGTCTGGGGAATGAATTTATACCAGCAAGCCCCGACATTCCGCGTATCTCCGATTCTTAAAGATGCCCAAACCCTCCAAACCGTTTTTCAAAACACCATACAGAAATCCAATCATGACTTTCTGAAATTCGCGGCTCTAGCCCGGGAAACTCCGCTTCTGGATTCTCTGCGAACCGGTTTTGCCGACTGGACGGATTCGCTCCTTACCAGGGCCGAGCGGGGTTTGTACCGGATCCGGGTGGCTCTTTTCGGAGAGAAGAAAGTTGCTCAAGAAAGCGAATCACCTCCAGAATCCCCGTCACCGCTACCGAAGTCGGACCTCCACGGCGAGGAAGTCCAACTTCCCGTCGTTTCTGTCACCGAAGTGGTGGAGCGCAGAGAAATCTTTGTTCCGGCCGATCTAGCCCAAGTAAAAACGGAAATACTCTCTGGCGTGGAATTGCTGAACCGTTCCATCCGGGAAAGATTTGAGACCGCCCTTGCTGAAATCCGTTTTTCTCTTTCCCGAACTTCTTCTCGCACCGAATCCTCAATACAAATGATCACCCTTACCCAGAAGATTGACTCCTTGACCGGCACTTCGCTTTCCAACATAACCGTAAACGGCGTATCCGGATTAACTGACGCGGATATTCCCAACGACATCACCATCTCCGGCTCCCAGTCCTTAACTTCCCTAACCCTTTCCGGAAACCTCACCTTCTGCAATAGCGCCACCACTACTATTGCTTCCTCGGCCCTATACGCTTTTTCCATAGCCACCTCCACCTCCGCCGTTCCCTTCTTAACCTTTGACACTCAAAACTACCGCCTTGGCATCGGCACCACCTCTCCCGGAGGAACTCTTGCTTTGAATGGAAATATTGTAGCGGGAGGAACAGGAACTTCTACTTTTTCAAACGGCATCACCTTAACCAGCGGCTGCTTTCTCATGTCCAACGGAGTATGCGCCGGAGCCGCAGGAGGAGGCGGACCTATCAACATTGGCACCGTCAATCGCCTCGCGTACTATTCAGCCGCAGACACAATTGATTCCGCGAATTTCTTAACCACTGACATCACAAATTCTCGCCTTGGCATCGGCACCACCTCCCCATTTGCAAAACTTTCAATTCACGCCAACGCAACCGAAACCAACAACACGCTCTTCGCCGTCGCCTCCTCAACCGCTTCGGCGACAACAACACTCTTTAGCATCCTGAATACGGGCAATGTTGGTATTGGAACAACAAGTCCCGCCCAGCTTTTCTCTGTTGCCGGCAACATCTATCTTACCGGCGGGCTTGGAGTCGGCCGCGCGACCACAACATCAGGCGTCATTGAAACAACCGGAGTCATCAATGTCCAGGGAACCGGAACCTCGTCATTCACCAACGGCGTCAATCTTGCGGCTGGATGTTTTGCCATAGGGGGCTCCTGTCTCACAAGCGGCGTAACCTCTGTCTCCAATAGCGACGGCACCCTTACCGTCTCTCCAACAACCGGTGCAGTCGTGGCCTCCTTGAATCTTGCCAATGCCAATACCTGGACAGGCGGGCAAACATTTAATCTTTCAACTTCAACCCAAGCTACCTCCACCGTCTTCCATTCCAACTTCGGCAACTTCTCCACCTCCACCATTGGGAATCTCCTGGCGGGAACCATTACCGCTACCTCCACCACGGCCTCATCCACTCTCACCAACTTCGGCTTCACTCAAGGCCAGGGTACCGGTCTTTCCTTAACCAACCTCACGGTTTCCGCCTCCACTACTCTCACCAGATTCGGCTCCACCGGTGATGCTTTCATCGGCGACGCCTCCACCGATCTTCTCACCGTTACCGCTTCATCAACCTTTGTGTCTAACGCCGGCTTTCTAGGGAATCTTCAGATTGGAGATGCCCAAGCAGATCGGCTGACCGTAAATGCCGGAGTGGTGAATTATACAAATTCTAGTACGAGTACGATTCCGCAATTGGTAAACGCTTGGTCTATTGGAACCACCACCGCAGTGGGAAATGCGCCGATATTCTCTATTGACGGATTAAACGGAAGAGTGGGGATTGGAACGACCTCTCCCTCGCAAGCCCTCTCTGTCTTGGGACACTGTGTAGTGGGGGATACTCGTCTTCGCATCCGCCGGCGCCGAAAAAAGAAAATAGCCCCATGGGAACCCGATACAAATTACGAGGTTGAACCTCATAAGATCTCCGGAAGCAGTGAATACGACTATCTTGAAATTG
>CAYIFD010000084.1:0-2692 GCA_964362595.1 uncultured Candidatus Saccharibacteria bacterium | reverse complement strand
AAAAAATTTGCCGTCCCATACTTCGCCGGGACTTCGCTGTTGCTTTTTCAATAGAAGTAGTATTATAAAGCCATGGAGGTCCCTATCGGAAAAGTCATACACTACTACGACAAAGCGGGGGTGGCGGTGGTTACCCTTACCGCCCCGCTCAAAGTAGGCGATCGGATAAAGGTCAAGGACCGGGATCGGGAATGGGAGCAGGAGATTGCTTCCATGCAGGTGGACCGAAAACCCGTTAATGAGGGCGCGGCCGGATCCGAGGTGGCGGTCAAGGTTGACAACAAGGCGCACGAGGGCGCGCTACTCGTAGTAGAGAAATAAACCCGCCCTTGCGGGGTAAAGACGAAGCGAAAACCGGCGGCAAGAGGAAGTATGCTTCGCAGCTTTGCTGTTTCGTGCTATCATTAAAAAATGGCCTTACCAACCAAGGAAAAAGCAAAAATAATAGAAAAGTTCCGGGTCCACGATAAAGATACCGGATCTGCGGAAGTACAGGCGGCGGTTTTGACGGAGGAGATAATCCTGCTTACCGGACATCTGAAGAAAAATCTCAAGGACAACCACTCTCGCCGGGGTCTTTTGGGAATGGTGGCCAAACGCAAAAAACTGTTGGATTACCTAAAGGAAACCAACTTGCGGAAATACAACAACGTAATCAAGAAATTAGGACTCAAACGGTGATGGCGGTAGTAAAACACAAAGCCCAGCGCGTAGCCATACTCATTGACGTCCAGAACCTCTACCATTCTGCTAAAAATCTATACAACGCGCGGGTCAATTTTAAAGAAGTGGTAAAAGCGGCAGCGGCGGGAAGAGAACTGGTCCGAGTTATTGCTTATGTAATCCGCACGGAATCCGGGGAGGAAAAACCGTTTCTGGAGGCCTTAAATAAAATCGGAATTGAGACCAAACTTAAAGATCTGCAAATTTTCCCCGGCGGCATGAAAAAGGCGGACTGGGACGTGGGTATGGCCATTGACGCGGTGCGGCTCTCGGAATCATTTTTGAACACCGTTGTGCTGATAACCGGAGACGGGGACTTTATCCCGTTGGTAGAATACCTTAAAGCAAAAGGAATCCAGGTGGAGGTGGTGGCGTTTGCCCGCTCCACTTCGCAGCGACTGCAGGAGACCGCCGAGGACTTTACTGATCTTGGCGGAGATCCAAGAAAGTACCTTATGAGGATAAGATAAGAAAAAGGTAAAAAAATAATTTACAGATAGATCGGAGAAGCGCCGGGCAGAATATGCGAATCCCCCGATACATCATTCATCCTTGGGCATAAATTGATTTGTACCCGGAGACGAATGATCCAAGTATCGAGCGTACCCGCCAGACGCGATCCGGTCTACCCGATAAGTGAACGCTAAAAAATACTCTCACACCTTGGGAGGGAAAACCTTCCAGATAGAGCTGAATAATTGGGCCGAGCAGGCATCGGGCTCGGTTTTGGTGCGCCTGGGCGATACTTTGGTGCTGGCTACTGCCGTTATGGGAGCGGCCAGGGAAGGAGCGGATTTCCTTCCGCTTACAATTGATTACGAGGAAAAATTCTATGCCGCGGGCAAAATCTTGGGCTCGCGCTTTATAAAACGCGAGACCCGACCTTCCGAGGAGGCGATTCTAGCCATGCGCCTGATTGACCGCACCGTGCGTCCCCGTTTTGATCTAACCATGCGAAATGAAATTCAGGTGGTGGTTACCGTGCTTTCCATTGATGAGGATAATGACCCGGATATGCCAGCGCTTCTTGCCTCCTCCCTGGCTTTGTCTCTCTCTGACATACCCTGGGACGGCCCTGTGGCCGGAGTACGAATTGGCGGCAAAGGGACTGACTTTATATTAAACCCCGGCTACCCCGAACGAGAAGCGGGGAATTTTGATATCGTGATTTCCGGCACAGCTGATCGGATTAACATGATGGAGGCGGGGGCAAACGAGATTTCCGAAGAGAATTACGCGGCGGCGGTAGAGTGGGGTTTTGCCTTTATAAAAGAGTTGATTCAATTCCAGCAAAAGATCATCTCCGAGAACAATCGGGAAAAAATTTCGGTGCCGTTGCTGGAATTGCCTGATTCCTGGCGCAAACTCTTGAAAAAAGAGTTCTCCGCCCGGATTGAAGAAGCGGTCTATCAAGAAAACAAA
Source organism: uncultured Candidatus Saccharibacteria bacterium (assembly GCA_964362595.1). Taxonomy (GTDB): domain Bacteria; phylum Patescibacteriota; class Minisyncoccia; order Sungbacterales; family HO2-52-23; genus CAYPPK01. The sequence continues at coordinate 547 of CAYIFD010000084.1, read as the reverse complement.
AAAAATATGCGCGAGTCCCTGGCGGCAGTAAAGAGCGAGTGGTTGGGAAAGGCAGTGGAAAAATTTCCGGAGAAGTTCAAAAAACCGGCCGCCGAATTTCTTTTTGAGGAAGAAATAAACGAAATCATCCATCGCCGAATTATTGAAAAAAGTGAGCGTCCGGATGGCCGGAGACCTGATGAACTAAGATCTCTTTCCGCCTCCGTTGCCGTTCTGCCGCGAGTTCACGGCTCCGGACTTTTTATGCGGGGAGAGACCCACGCCCTCTCCACTCTTACTCTGGGAGCTCCCGGTGATGCGCAGATCGTGGAAGGGATGGAAATACGCGCCAAGAAACGTTTCCTGCATCACTACAATTTCCCGCCCTACTCTACCGGCGAAACAAAACCCTTGCGCGGCCCGGGTAGACGCGAAATCGGGCATGGGGCGCTCGCCAGCAAGGCGCTTCTGCCTATAATCCCCGGTAAAGATGACTTTCCTTACACTATCCGTATTGTTTCCGAAATTCTTTCCTCCAACGGCTCCAGCTCCATGGCTTCGGTTTGCG
>CAYIFD010000083.1:0-2781 GCA_964362595.1 uncultured Candidatus Saccharibacteria bacterium | reverse complement strand
GACGTGTGCTCTTCCGATCTCAGTCCGGCTCCCTCAAGCGCTTGTAATAAAATCGGTGCTAGATTCTTCTGATGTTCCAGTTTGGCGAGGTTCGGCACCACTCCCCCGTATTTGGCATGCAGTTTTACTTGAGAAGAAACAATATTGGAGAGGATCTTAACTTTCGGCTTTTTCTTGGAGCCAGAAAACTCGGCGATCGCGATCGCGGTCTCGTCACAACTTGTTTCAATGGCAAGAATTCTCATAACTGAAGAAGGATATCATAAGGCTTGATAATTTTCCATAAATGGGATATTAATTAGGTATTATTTTACTTTGTGATACCTTCTAAATTAAAACAAGAAATTAGCCGCTGGAAAAAACAAAAAACCCGCTTAATTGTCGTTGCCGGCAAGCGCAAAAGCGGGAAAGACGTTTTGGTGGACTGGGTGATGAGAAATTATCCCGGCTTCAAACATTATAGAATTGCCGACGGGCCTGATCTCATTGCCAAAGTCCTTAAATTGCCGATTGAGCGGAGGATTCAGCACGCTCTTTTTGGGGTTAACGCGCTTCTTTATCCTTTCCTCGGAGAATCGGCATACAAGCGGCGGGTCGCAAAGTTGCTTGATGAGGAGAGGCCGCGGTTTGCCATTGTGGAGGCGATTCGCACCAAAGAGGAATACGAAGAGTTTGTGGTTAAGCGAAAAGGGATCCTCATTGGAGTTGAGGCAGATGACCGTATTCGCTATTTGCGGGCGATCGGAGATGCGGGGAGCAAATACAGGAAACGGGATGAGGACAAAATGTCGTTCCGCCAGTTTATGGCTAAGGAGAACTCTCCCGGTGAGCGAGAAATTGACTGGATAGTAAATCACGCCCACTTCAAAATCAATAATAACTATGAAAAACCGAGCGACTATTATGCCAAGATTGGCGAAGTTATGAAAGAGATCGGATTTAAGAGGCACTAAAATTATTTGAGAGCCGTTGGATTTTCTTCTGAATCCGTTCTTCCTGTCCTCGTCTGGCAAAATCATACTCGCCCATATTGGCGCGCATATACGGGGCAAGCAGCGGATAGACCTTTTCCAGGAGAAGGAATTTTTTCTGGCAAACATGCCGATAATCAGGATGTCCTTCCGGAATAGTGCGAAGCTCTATCTGCCAAAATGACTGGCGCAGATTTTCCCATTGCATAAAACGTAGGCGATGAGCCATAGCCACGGCATACTGCGCGAGATCCAGATCGTGCTTGGCAATTTTAGCAAACACATCCTCAACCGGGGAGATTGCCGCCCGGAATTCTTTTTCCAAGCCAGCTTCTATGATTTCCGGCCCTACATCATAGCCATGATGGCAGGAAAAATTCTGCCTGACTTGAGTGAGCATGCGGTGGCGCTGGAGATCGCGCCAGGCGCCGATGTTCATGACTATTTCAAACCGGGCATAAGCGTTTTCAAAAGCTCTTCCGACTTTCTGCCAGCGCTGGGCTCTGCCGGCAAGATACGCTTCCACCACTTTTTTCTTTTCCTCCGCGCTTAGGCGCCGCACGTCGCGCAAGGTCTCTTCCCAAGAACGATGGGCGTTGGGCGCGTTATAAAGCATGCCGGCGATTATTTTTATTTCTCCTTCCGGGTCGGATTCAATCAATTTCACTTCCGGATCCGACCCGAAAAATATTGGCGAGCCCCTTTCGCTGCGCGGCCGGACAAAGGGCTGTACGCGCTTTCCCTTCTCTGCCAGATATACCTGGTATTCATCCACAAGTTGCTTCTTTTCCTCATCCTTGATTCTTCGCAAGAACGAAGGAGTAACTCGTGAAAGCTCTTCGTAACCCTCTTCCGCCGCCCAACGGATCTCACCCAGCGAGTGCTTCATGGAGCGCGAAATCATGTGCTCAAAGGCCTGACCATTGCCGAAAAACGCCACTTGAGACAAGGTTGAGGTCGGCAAGAGTCCGCGCAGGGCATCAAAGGCCTTCTTTTCCACAACTGCGGGCTTCTCTTCAGGAAATTTTTGCTGCAGCCAAGCCGTAAGCTTAGGAATCAGCGCGGTATAAGTATTAAAAAGTCCGTCCATGGCTCGACGGTATTCTTCCTCCAGGCCCAGTTCCTTAAGTGTAGGATCGGTGTAATAGAGATATTGGCCATTTACTTTTTGCGAATAGTTGACATAGCGGGTGGACTTTTCAATCGGGGCAAGACCAATGCGCTGATCTTCAAAATGCTTTATGGCTATTTGAGAAATGGCCGAAAAGACGATGTGTGATCCGGCCATCTGGGCGATGGAGTCGTCGCCGTATTGCGCCAGCCATTTTATGTAAAAGGAACGGGCGCGGGGGTGAGAGAAGAGATCCAATAAAGGGTGCTCCTGCAGAAACTCAATGAATTTTTTAAAATCCTGGCCGTAACGCGCTTTCTCCCGAAACTCGTCCTCGCTTTCTTTTTCATCCTTGGCTGGATTCAAAAAAGGAAGGACATATTCGTTTAAATATATATGGCGTAAATCCTGGGCAGCGCGGCTGGCGCGAGAGCAAAGCGCTCCTATAAGTTCAGGAGAAAAAATCAACGGCGCATAGACCGATTTTTCCAAGTTGGTGAAAAAGGGAGCGAGATAATAACGATCCTGATCCGAGTAAGCGTTGGGGGCAAAAGGTGGAGCGAATTTTTCAATTAAATTTTCCATGTTTCTACAATTTCTCCATGACCAGTTCGTTTTCCTGGCGAAGCGGCTTGGGCAGGATCGGGGCCACGGCCTGCCGGAGTTTTTCGTGAATTTATTCTGGCGACAGAAGTTTCC
>CAYIFD010000082.1:0-2863 GCA_964362595.1 uncultured Candidatus Saccharibacteria bacterium | reverse complement strand
TCTGGGGAAAAGAGAAAATCTGCTTCAATTCGTGAAGGATCGCCCCGGGCATGATCGAAAGTATGTTTTGGACTCAACCAAAATAAAAAGAAACCTTAAGTGGAGACCTTTGCATACATTTGAAGAGGGGCTGCGAGATACTATAGAATGGTATCAGAAAAACCAGGTATGGTGGCGCTCGCTCATAAATAAGAACTATTAGCGTATGAAAGGTGTGCTTTTAGCCGGAGGAAGGGGTACCCGTCTTTACCCCGTTACCAAGGTAACTAATAAACATCTTTTGGCTGTCTACAATCAGCCCATGATTTATTATCCGCTAAGAACGCTCGTAGATGCGGGAATGAAAGATATACTTGTGGTAACGGGTCCTGAACATTCGGGACACTTTCTTAATCTGTTGGGTTCGGGAAAAGAATTTGGAGTTCGGCTTTCCTACGAGGTGCAGGAGGAAGCGGGAGGAATTGCCCAGGCCTTGTCTCTGGCCGAAGATTTTGCGGATGAGGGGAGGATTATGGTTATTCTGGGAGATAACATTTTTGAGTCCTCGTTTAAAAGAGCGGTTAAGGACTTTACCCGCCAGAAACGGGGAGCAAAAATATTTTTAAAGGAAATGAAAGGCGCGGGACGTTTCGGCGTTGCCGAAATTCGGAGGAGACGAATTATCGGAATTGAGGAGAAACCTAAAAAACCAAAAACCAACCTCGCGGTTACGGGGCTGTATCTGTACGATGATTCTGTTTTTGAAGTAATTAAAAAACTAAAGCCCTCTTTGCGGGGCGAGCTTGAAATAACCGATGTAAACAATGCCTACATCCGCAAAGAGGCGATGAGCTACGAAATTGTGAAGGGAGAATGGACGGATGCGGGAACTTTCCCTTCACTCTTACGGGCTGCCAATCTAATCGCCAATCGCCAGAATGAAAAAAATACTCCGTTTTTCGGATTTAGGCCCAAAAATAGATTTTAATCTATGCCCGCCTAAATTTTTATGCCCATGTTCACATACGTCTATATACTCAAAAGCAAAAAGGATGAGAAATTGTACATTGGTTGCACTAATGATTTGAAAAAGAGACTTCAAGAACACAGTCAAGGCGAGTCCTTTGCTACAAAAGGAAGAAGGCCATTCTCGCTTCTATACTATGAATCCTATCCAAACAGAAAAGATGCAGAAAACAGAGAAAAATTTTTCAAAACAGGATGGGGCAGACAATATGTTAAGAAAGCGCTCAAAAATTATTTTAGCAGCATAAAAACTTAGGCGGGTATGCGTATTCTCATCTTTGGTAAAGGATATCTCGGGACCTCGTTTGCGGCCTCCTCTATGCTCGGAGAATCTTTACTTTCCGGCGCAGATATTACCGATAAGGCCAAGGTGCGGGAGGAGATTCAGCACTACCGCCCCCAGGCGGTAATTAACTGTGCCGGGAAGACGAATCTTGAATGGTGCCGTGATAATAAAATGGAGGCGCTAGAGGTAAACGTTGCCGGCCCTCTCTTTATCCTGCAAACGTGCGCGGAATTCAATATCCCCATGGTTCATATGTCCAGCGGCTGTATTTACGAAGGGGAAGGAGCAGGGGGCCGGGGATTCAGCGAAAAAGACACTCCCGACCCAAAATGTTTTTATTCTAAAAGCAAGGCCCTGGCTGACGAGTTGTTAATGCAGGCGGAATATCCGGAACTTCTGATTTTACGATTGCGCCAGCCGTTTTCCGGCGCTCCAGATCCAAGAAATTTAATCACCAAAGTATTAAGTTACCAAAAACTTATTACTTCTCCCAATTCAATGACTTATGTCCCCGATTTGATTTCGGCAACCGCTTTTTTGCTTAAGAACAATCAGCGCGGAATTTTTAACGTATGCAATGAAGGTTTTATTTCTCCTTATGAAATTGCGGTCATCGCCAAAAAACTTTTAAGGATCTCAAAAAAATATACGCCGATTTCCAAGGATGAGCTGGATATCCTCAATGCGAAAAATAATAGAGAGCACCGGGTAGATACCCTGCTCAATATCGGAAAACTCCGCGCTGCCGGCTTTAAGATGGCCAAAGTCAAGAAAAGGGTTGAGGACGCGCTAAAAACTTTATCCCGCACACTCCCGCGGGATATTCAAGGAAAGGCGCTTTTTTGAATTTTCCCATGGTTGACCTTTCAATCGTAATTGCCGCGTACAATGAAGAAAACCGTCTGCCCAGAACTCTGGAGCGTTATTTTAGGTATTTAAAAATGTTCCCGATAACATACGAGATTATAATAGTTGATGACGGAAGCCGCGATAGGACCAAAGCAGTAGTTGAGGATATGGCCAAGATGCACCCCGGACTTCGGTTTCTCTCCCATTTTCCAAACCGCGGCAGAGGTACTTCTATTCGCGAGGGCGTGCTTGCCACGCAGGGAGAAGTTATTCTTGAGACCGACGCTGATGGGAGCGTGGATGACGAAGCAATAGGAAGATTCCTAGAATACTTCAAAAACCATCCGGAGATAGACGCGATTTTTGGGAGCCGCGAGCTTCCAGATTCAAAAATTGCCAAGCGTCAGCCCCGGCTTCGGGTATTTCTGGGACATGGGTTTATTTTTCTTGCCAAAATACTTTTCCGGCTCTGGCATACATCCGATTTTACTCTGGGGTTCAAGATGTTTCGGAAGGATACGGCAGGAGACATTTTTTCGCACCAATTTGATGATCATTTTCTGGCTGAAGCAGAAATTGTTTTTGTTTTGCACCGCCGCGGATGGAGGGTAGCAGAGCTTCCGGTAACCTGGAGCGACAATCGCGACTCTAGGGTACGCCCCTTTCGCGATTCTCTGCGTTCCCTGAAGGGACTTATGAAAATACTTTGGAGAGATTTTAAGG
>CAYIFD010000081.1:0-2947 GCA_964362595.1 uncultured Candidatus Saccharibacteria bacterium | reverse complement strand
GTTCAGCGGCCAGAATCTTGAAGATTTCCCTGCCGCAATAATTACTGCCTGCATAAATTTAGTTAATAAAATTATCTGTTTAATGCATCGAAGAGTATACGATGTATTTCCGAATTGCGGGCCGTAATGCATGTCTGTTGAATATTTTCATATCGAAAAGGAGTTCCCTCTCTCGTAGTCACGATTGATCCAGCCTTTTGAGCAATAGCGGTGCCGCAATAATCCCAAAGGTCTACGGGTAATAAATCCACTACTGCGTCGAATTGTCCAGTGGCGATCATCGCCTGCTCTAAAGGACCGGAATTGTTAAATACTAATATTTCCTCTTGGGCTATATCAGCAAGTTTCGGCAACTCCTCTTTTATTCTCTGCCCTTTGGGGGCGTACGTCGCCACCATATATCTTTCTCCTTTCTTTTCGGTTGTAAAAACAATTTTTTGATCATTTATATAAGCAAATTCTCCGTCACAATAATACATATCACCAGTTATTAAATCACCCACAAAAGATGCTAAGACTTTTCCTCTCTGAACAAACATTAAAGACGTAGAACAAAGACGCTTATTGCCCACTAAAAAGTAACTGGAACCATCTACGGGATCTATATAAACTTCAATTTCTGGATTTTCTCCTACTTTTGTTATCCCACTTTCTTCGGCAACGATTAGGAGATTTTGACCGCTTTTTCTCAAAATGCTTACTATCGTCTCTTCAGCTTCTAAGTCTGCTTCTGTTTGAATGTTTTTCGTGGACCCCTTAAATTGAATAATTCCAACTGAGGATTTCTCAAGCGTTTTCATCGCCCCTGAAATACATTGCTTGCCTAAGGCTATAAAATCCATATTTAAAGAGACGACTCTTGGTATAAATTGCCTATTTTTGAGATTTTCTCTGGATGATCAATATCAATACGCAGATAATGGGCGATATTCCTTAATAATCCCCACCCTCCAGCCAAAAGACAATAATTTTTGAAGGTCTCATGTATGACAATAGGAATACTTTCCCCAAGAGACGTGCCACCAATACCAACCAGCATACTATTTGTTTTTTGCGCAAAAGATTGAAAATCTGTAAGATATCCCTTCCATGAAGACGGATCAAGGAGAAAAATGCATTCTTTATCCATAGCTTCTCCTGGGCCATGCACAATATGCGTATCTGGATAAAAAGTCGCGAATTTCCGCACAATCTCGTGGGTCTTGAGAGTAATTTCTTCTCCAACGCCATTGTCCAACCCCACATAGAGATATCTTGGATATGTTGCAAGTTTTTCTACGAGAGTACTCTTCATTTGGATTAGTGTGTTCTCCGCGATGGCTTTTCCTGTTTTGACTAATTCCTCTTTGAGTTGCAAAAAATCAATCTTTCTCCCCTGATTTTTTGCAAGATGAAAAATAAGGGAATCGTAGATTAAGCCCTGTTCAATCACGCTCTTGGTAGCTGCAACGCCAACCTCAAAACCGCCCGAAAGAAAGATTTTTTCTTTGCATTTTTTTGCAAGGGTAGAATCTAGTTTTGCGGTAACCGCAACGCATCTCGCCCCGCGCGATACCGCGTAGTCATGCAATACAATGGTTTCTTTTGTTTCTCCGGAATTGCTGCAAAGAAAAAGTGTGATATGAGAAAAGTCTTCATACTGCAACAAATCAGAGGCGAAAAATACATCTATTTTGTTCTTCAAACAAAAATGGGTGGCGCGGTTTTTTGCTTGTTTGCCAGGGAACAATACACTGCTCCCCATGCCGGTAAATATCACATGCCCTACTTCTATGCTTTGAGCAAGTTCTTTGGTAACGTCGAAATCAAAACGTTTGCATAGTTCCTTGCTTTCTAACATTTCATGTTCCGTATAAGAAAGAGGTGAAACCGCACTCATTTTTTTGTTGCTATCTTGTATAAAAGCTTCGCGAGAATATCGGAATCGTGGCGGATAAACCCCTGTTTTCGCAAAAGATTCTCCTCAATGATTGTAAAATCTTTCCCTTTGAAGTCTTCTTTGTTGTATTCCACGAACTCTGCCTTTTCTTTCTCATATTCCTTGATTCTGGCCGCGGACGGTCTCCTGGTGTTGACGAGCACATAATCTAACATATTTTGGCCTATGTAATGCTCAAGTTCGTCAACGAACGTGCGCGCGGTAAATCTGTTTGTCTCGCCAAATTTGGTCATCAAGTTGCACACATACACCTTTTTTGCCTTGCTTGCTCTTGCCGCCTCAACCACTCCTTTGGCAAGAAAGTTTGGAAGCACGCTCGTGAACAAGTCTCCGGGACCTATGACGACCAGACTCGCTTCCCCGATTGCCTGGAGAGCTTTTGGGTTTGCCTCGCAGTCTGCAGGTTCCAACCAAACCTTCTTCACTTTCAAGTTTCCGTCATGTTTGGGTATATCAATATCAGCTTCCCCTTTGATAACTTCACCATTTTCAAGCTCTGCAAAAAGGTGGGAATCTTCAAGTGTGGAAGGGATAACCCTGCCTTTGATATTCAAAATCTTTCCTACTTCTTCAATGGCTCTTTCAAAACTCCCGAGTTGCTTCGTAAGAGCTGTGATAAAAAGATTGCCAAAGTTGTGGCCGCTCAAACCATTTCCTTCTTGGAATCGAAAATTGAATAAATCGGCAAGAGATTTTTCCGCATTGGAAAGCGCAACGAGCGCGGGCCGCACAGACCCCGGAGGAAGGACGCCAAACTCCTCACGGAGGATCTTTGTTGAGCCTCCATTATCTGCCATTGCCACAACAGCCGTAAGGTTGAGCGGATATTTTTTGAGCCCTGTCAAAACCGTGTACGTCCCCGTCCCTCCTCCTATGACTACAATATTCTTCATCAGAGCTTTATATAAGAAGGCCCTTGTCTATTGTATTCCTTTTCCATAATCTTTTTCGTTTCTTCCTCGGTCTGAGGAAAGTATATATTTAAATTTGGCAAGTGCCCAAACAATC
>CAYIFD010000080.1:0-2987 GCA_964362595.1 uncultured Candidatus Saccharibacteria bacterium | reverse complement strand
CGCCAAAGCGCTACGGAGATTCTTTTCGCCCGCTTCAATACGCCGGCCCAACCGCACTTCCTCTTCGGCCGTCAACAGTTTAACTCTGCCTATTTCGCGAAGATATATTCTGACCGGGTCATCACAATTGGGCGTCACGGTGGCTGTTTCAGGATCCTTCTCCTCAAGATAATCTGCCATTACACCCTCCTCGGACTCCAACTCTCCGTCGTCGGCGCTATCCGCCTCTGACATTTCCAGCTCTTTTTCGTCCTCCCATGGCTCGCGTCTTTCCCGCAAAATCCCGAAAACCGGATATTGACCACGCTTGGCCATAAAAACTCCTTCTTTTCGAAGATCTTATTACGGCCTATTATACATCTATTGAGGTCGTCTGTAAACCCCTTATAAAACTTTCCAAGAGTCGCCGTTTATGATACCTCCGCCGAGCACCTCCTCGCCGTTATGGTAAAAAACAACGGACTGCCCGGGGGTTACGGCGCGCTGCGGTTCTTCGAACCTAACGCTGATGGACGCAGATAGCAACGCAGATTTACGCAGATGATCTGCGCTTATCTGCGTTTCTATTTTATCTTTATCCGCATTAATCTGCGTAACCACGCAGGGCTGCAGGGGCTGACGATAACGAATTTTTGCCTCGCAAGGCAAGGGAAACTTCGGTGTCTTTCCAGAAATCCAATTTGGATCATGCACCGTAAGCTCGCGCGAAAAAAGTTTCTCGTCATAGGGACCCTCGGCCACAACCAGAGTATTGGTCCGGGAATCTTTGTCGGCGACGTAATATGGTATGCCTCCTCCAATGCCGAGCCCCTCGCGCTGACCTATGGTATAGAACGAGGTGCCCTCATGCTCGCCAACCACCCTGCCGCCTGAAGTTACTACGCGGCCGAGGCGCGGAGGAATATGCCCCTTTAAAAATTCACGAAGATCAATCTCCCCGATAAAACAAATCCCCTGCGATTCCTCTTTTTGGGCCGTGGGCAACCCAAGTTCGCGCGCCATCTTACGCACCTCCGGCTTCGTATATGCGCCTATGGGGAAAAGAGAGCGCCTTAACTGATCTTGCGTGAGGGTCCAGAGAAAGTATGACTGGTCTTTGTTCTTGTCGCACGCAGCTTTCAACTTCCAACCTCCGGCTCCTAACTTCTGATTTTTAACATAGTGCCCGGTGGCAATGTAATCCGCTCCCGCCTCCAGCGCTTTGTTTAAAAAAATCCCAAACTTGATATGTCGGTTACACATAACATCCGGGTTGGGCGTCCGGCCGGCCGCATATTCGCGTATCATATACTCCCCCACTTCCCGTCTATACTCCCGGGTGAAGTCCCAGGTCTCAAAAGGAAGCCCCAAATGCGCTGCTACCCGTGCTGCGTCCAGACGGTCCTCCTTAAAATTGCAGGGTATATCCGGATCCGACCACATTTTTATATGAATCCCGCGCACAGCCAAACCCCGTCGCTTCAAAAGGGCGGCGGCCACCGAAGAGTCCACTCCTCCGGACATAGCCACGAATACTTTAGGTTTAAGAGTGGTATTTTTATCCCGAGCGTAGTCGAGGGATATTTGCTTGTGTTTATTCCAAATTCTTTCCATCTTGGTTTGGTTAATTGGGCCGAGAGTGGCGCCGGCGTTAAAGGTATCGGGAAGATCGGTTTTTACGATTTCCCGTTCGTGAATCTTGTTGGGGAGAGGAATGGTAGCGGAAATTTTGAGCTTCTCGCCGTCAATCACCACTTCGTCAATTACGAGTTTTATAATATCCTTTTTTAGCCGTTCTGTCACTATTTTCGGATCGTTGAGCTTCGATAAAAACTTGTGGCAAGTTTCTTTGAAAAGATCGATTTTCGCTTCGATATTGTGTTGGATATTTAACTTATTCATCAAGCCGTCTCGCTCGGAGACAAGTTTTTCTTCGCTTAGCTCGATATCGGTTTTTTCTTTTCTAAATTCCTGAAGTGTCATCGCTTCGGCTTTGAACGCTTCGGTAATTCTTTTCTTCGCGGTTTCAAGTTTTTTAATCGCGATATCAATATAGTCAAGCCGTCCTTGAGTGCTTTTGGCGCGCTCTTCATTCAATATCGATTCGTTTCTGAAGGTGTTAAACACTTCTTCGGGGTTTTCTAAAAACGACTTCACGGTATTCCATATAATTGGCTCTACTTGGTCAGCTCGTAAATACGGGCTTTGGCAATTCTCAGTTGGGTTATTGTTCATTCGGCTTTTGCAGTAGTAATAAATCACGCCGCTTTTTTCTTGATGGCCTCGATACTTGAGGCCGTCTTTACCGCACCGAATAAGTCCCTGCAATAAATAGGTCTGTTTGGTGCAACGCTTCGCAAACATAAGATTTTTTCTCGCTTGTAATTGGGCTCTTTTGAATTGATCATCGGAGATGATTCTTGGTATTTCTATGGGAAACCATTCCTCTTTGGGTCGTTTGAATTGTCGGACCTTCGGTTTGCCGGTTCGAGGATTGGGAATTTCCAACTTAACCGTATAGTTTTTACCGCAATGCCATCTGCCTGTATATGCTTCATTGGTAAGCACATTTCTAATGGTCGCCTCGCTCCACCAGCCGAGAGGATGTTTTTTAAGACCTTTGAGTTTTTTATTCTTCTCGGTATTTTTCAGCAAGTCGTATTTTGAAAGTATCTTGAGTTCAAACAATTTGCCTTGAATAGCCCTGATGTTTAATTTCTCCTCGTTGTACCAACCATAGATCATCCGCACCACTCGCGCTTCGTTTTCATCAAGCTCGTGTTTCCCGAGCGTATGGTTATATTTGTATCCGAAAAGCGGCCGACCGCCGTTAAACTTGCCGGATTCAACTCTCCTTTTCATGCCCCTTTGAGTTCGCTCCATAATCTTGGCTCGCTCGAACTCGCTGAAAGCACTCAAAATTGTAAAAAGTAATTTATCGTTTGGCGTTGAACCCAATTCCCCTGTCTTGAAATGGATCGTGATATTTTTCTTTTTGAGTTCCTCAA
>CAYIFD010000079.1:0-3011 GCA_964362595.1 uncultured Candidatus Saccharibacteria bacterium | reverse complement strand
TCCTCCTTTTACAATCCACCGTTAAGCCATCTTTTGACGGCTTCGGAGGGATTTTTTTTTGCCCACTTGCGATCTCGGAGAGCCGCTCTGATACGAAGCACCAAGAGTAGCCCAACAATCGCAAAAGCGACAATCCAAGTAATTGGGTCGTTCATCGCTCATTCCTCCAAACAAAAGCTAATAGTAGAAGATGAAACGATAGCCCAAAGATGAGGAGGGCATAGGGCAGAAGCCTCAGGCAATTCTCGGCGTCAAATGAAAGCCAGAAATAGATTAGTTCCATTATTTTCTTCCTCCTGCATTTGCCCAGCCCTGCCCCCATCCTTCGCTACGTCCTTTTTCATATCCAACGGCGTGTCCTTTTGTGAAACCAGCGTTATATGCCTTGTGGTAATTGCACTCACACTTAAAGCGGTTTTTTCTGCAAACCTTCATCTTCCCCATCCTTGCTGCCACACAGGTCTCCTTTCAAGTTTCTGGCTACATTATATATACAAATTTCTCTTCTGTCAAACCTAGGTTATAATGTTTATAGCGGTGGGGTAAAATAATCAATAAACTAAATCTGTCCCCGTGGCGAAAGGTCTGGTATATGAATATACTCATTTTTCCGTGCTAAAATAGTTCTAATAACCTCTACGATGTTGAGCAGTTAGTTTTCGTGAAAGTGACCTATCTGCGTCCAGAATTTTTATAGTAAATAAGCGTATTTGGACGCAGATAGGACGCTTCCAGAACCCCGCCCTATCTGGATGGCAGATAGGACAAAGAACCGATTTTTTCGCGCAAAACTTGACAGATTCTGTGAGTATGCTATACTGGGCAAGTAAATTGAAATAGCAGTCCGACCTCAAGAAATGCTTTTTTATAAGATTATTTCTTGGGGCCGGGAGGGAATCCTGCTCGCGTCAGTGCCAGTTTGAGCCCCTTGCCGCTTTCGGCTTTGCCGTTATGCTGGCAAAACCACCAACTTCGGTGTTGGTGGTCGGCTCTCGAAGAGCACACAAAGTGGGCAGGACCCTCCCACCCCTCAAAACATTAAACGTTCGCCTATGACCATGGAATAGCAGACGCTATTCTGGCGCCAACTAACGTTGGGCCCCGCCAGAATAGAAAGTTCCATGCGAGGCGTAGTTTGCCCGAAGGTGTCGATGAAGCGAAGCTGCTTGCTGAGATGCTAAAGGGCGCCCCTCTCCGGAGGGGCATTTTTTTTGGAATTAAAATAATATTAAACTTAACAAGTTAGAGCCGCATCCTGGGAGCAGTTAGTTTTGGTGAGAGTGACCCATCTCTGTCCAAAAGCTTTGCAAGAAATGAGCTTGATTGGACGGAGATAGGACGCTACCAGAACCGCGTCCTATCTGGATGGCAGATAGGACATAGAACTCACGCAACTTATGTTATAATCAAAAGTATGAAAAAATTGTCTATTATAAAAGTGTCGATGGTCGTAAGTTTATTTGTGTTCACCGGTGGTGCGGCGTTTGCGCAAGGCCCATCAGCCAATCTTCCCTCGGCCGGTCTTACACCTGAAAGCCCCTTTTATTTTCTTGATAAATTAGGGGAAGCACTGCGGGAGTTTTTCACTTTTAGCCCGGAAGGCAAAGCCCGCTTGCAGATTACTTTTGCCGCAGAACGGGTAGCCGAAATTAAAGTTGTTCTGGAAACAAAAGGAGTGGAAGCTAAGGGACTTGAGGTTGCTCAAGCTCGGCTTCAGGAACATCTTGCTAATGCGGTAATTATTGTAAACGAGCAGAAGGCAGAAGGAGAAAACGTCTCAATGTTGGCGAAAGAGTTAGACGATGAATTGGAGGCGCCAAAATCTGCACTTGCCGATAGTTTCAAAGCCGAGAAGCAAGCGCTGGAATCAAAAAAGGACGAACTGAAATCTCAGCTTCGAAGCGCTCATCGAGCGGGAGATACCGCCAAAGCTGAAGCAATTGCCGCCGAGCTCGGCAAAGTGAAAGCGCAATTAGAGCTGTTGGAACTCAAAGAGGAAGAATTTGAAGATGAACTGGAAGCCGAGGAAGAAAAACTTGAAGAAGAAATGGAAGCCAAAGAAGAAGCCGAGAAGGCGATAGAGGAAGCGGAGGAAGAAAAACAGGAAGTTTTGGACGAAGCAACCGAGGAAGGGGTAGCTGTTCCCGCCGGAGCATTCGGGAAAGTTGATGGCCTTCTCGCTCAAGCGAAATCGGCTCTTACCGCGGGGAACTTTGCGGAGGCAAAACGCCTTGCAAAGCAAGCCGAAAAAAGTCTTGATGCTGTTGAGGAGGCCATTGAAGACTTAGAAGAAGCAAAAGAGAAAGAAGAGGAATTGAAGGAAGAGCAGGAAGAGAGGGCAAGGGAAGGTGCCGAAAAAGAAGCTGATCGCTTAGAGGAGGAAAATAATTGAGTTAGAGCCGCATCTCCGGAGCAGTTAGTTTTGGCTTTGCCCTTCCGGTTTGTCCTCCATAGCTTTAGCGAAGGAGGGTGCAAGCGACCTGCCTACCGGCAGGCAGGCCTGTCTGCGTCCAGAAATCCATAATTTGCTTACATCACCGTCATTTGTTATCATAACCATGTGAGTACCACAGCTATCCAAAAATTAAAAAAAGAAATAAAAATAGAATTAAAGCAAGAACTGATGAGAGAGTTTGTTACTCCGCTTCTGCAAGAGATGAAAGACCAAGAAGGCGAATATCGTTCTGAATTTGTAAAAAGAATTTTGAAAGCTGAAAAGGAAAAACCTAGACATCGCTTCAGCTCCAAAACTTTCTTAAAAGAGGCCTCTTGAACTTTCATGTACACGCTGCGTTTTGGCGATGTCTTTTTGAATTCGGTTAAAAGGCTTGATCGCGTTGTTCAAATGCAACTGAAAAAGAAGTTAGTAAAACTGGAAAATGGCGTGGCGAAACTGGAACCGTTGCACGAAAAATTATCGGGAAAATATAAAATCAGGGTTGGTAATTATAGGATAATTTTGAAATTTATTAGCGAGAAAAAAATTTTCCTACTAGAAGTTGGCCCACGGG
>CAYIFD010000078.1:0-3019 GCA_964362595.1 uncultured Candidatus Saccharibacteria bacterium | reverse complement strand
TCTTCCGGTGGTTTTTGGCAGCGAAACACCTGGCGATCCTCCACCGGGGCCTTGTACGTGTTTGACTTACGGGTACAAAGATGAAGACGGCGAATGCCACTGGATCAACATAAGCGATGTGAGATCGTGGAAATATAATAACGAAGTGGTTGAGTTGCCGCGTGAGGCCGTAAACTCTAGAGGAGAGTTGGCGCTTCGCGTTATGGCGACAAAACGTCATGCCCTAGGATTTATCGGGGTAGTTCAGGAAGGCGATTTGAATGTCGCGAGCTACAGGGATTACCGGACGGAAAAATTAGGTTTGTCGCGGGTATATCACAATCGCCTTCAAAAAGATGTAAGCGGAGCGCTTCGGAAGGGCTATTGGAAAGAGTACGCGCATACGATTCCCGGCGACACGATTGATCTCGAATTTAGCGCGCCAAGTTCCGGGTTGAGAGAGAACGAACGCGAAACATATCTTTTACGTTCCTCGGGGTTTTATACCTCGCTACGTCCGGAATATCGGAAACTTGCGGGAAATTGGCAAGATAAAGTTTCGGCGGAGGCGCGAAGCAGGTTTTCGTCGCTCGTGCCGCTTAGCACATATCGGTGATTTTGGAACTCAAAGATATGTCTGATAGCGTGAATGAGACAGGTATGCCCAGCTTGAATCCCTTGAGACAGCACCGGCTGCTCATCGGGGCGGTGATTCTTACAATACTCGCAGTCCTTTTTGTTTTTGGAAGGGGGTGGGCCGCCTCATATTATTACGAGAAAGGCAGAGAATATTATTTTCAAAATAATTACGAGCGAGCGAGGAGCTATTTCAACCGAAGCATCGCTTTCAATTCCAAAAACCCGGCGCCGCATATGTACCTTGGGAGAATCGCACTTGGCAGGGTAGACCGCGAGGGAAAAGAATACTATCCGGACGCCGACTGGAAAGCAGCGCTTCCCCACTATAAAAAAGCTCTGGATCTGGGAATAGAAAAAACCGATACCCGTGCTTATGCCTATGTGCTGGAACATCTCGGGCATTCCTATCTTCGTACACAACAACACGAGCAGGCAAGAGAAGTATATTTGCAAAAAATAAACCGTTTTCCCAACTCCTTCTTCGGCGTCCCGTACCTTTCCACTTTCTGGCCCCGTTTTTTGACGGCAGAAATGGATTTTGGGCGTTTCAACAACCCGCAAGAAGCGCTTGAACTCCTGCTGCCCATAGCAAATCCGGACAATGCCGACCCGAATAATCTTTATCGGGTTTACACCCTCCTTGCCCGCCTTTATGCATATACTGAAGATAATGAACGATCTGAAGAATTTGCCGCTCTTGCGATCCGAGCCGCGGCTTCTTTCGTTGACAGGGATGTTGCCATAAGCCACGGTCTTTTGGCTCTTGCGGCCGGGAGCAGGAAGGACTTTCGGAGCGCGGAAGAGGAGATTAAAAAAGCCAATGAGATTGTCGGCTCGCCTGACGGTCTCAATTGCGTTCTGGCGCGCGCTTATTACTTTGGAGAAAATTATAAAAAAGCGATAGAGGTTGCCGGTAAAAGAAAGAAAGCGGACGACTATCTGTATTCGGTGTGCCTGGTCGCCCTCGGCAATGCGCATCTTGCTCTTAAAAATCTATCCGAGGCCAAAAAGTATTACCAGGAGTACCTTGCGCTCACCGATACATTTACGGAAAAAAATGTTTTCGTGACGCGCGATCGCGCGCGCATCCAAAAAGAACTGGGGAAATTATAAATTATAATTAATAGCCAAACGAAGCATGGCATTGAGGCGGCGGCATATATGGGTTTCGGCCGGGGCGGTAATTCTCCTCGGTTTTTTACTCCTGCAGGATACTCTCGCCAGAATCGCCTGGCAGAAATACGGAAGGCCTGATGTTGCCTTGCAGCTCGTCAGGCGGGACGCGGATCTTGCGATGCAACTCGGCAACTACTACTTTAACGGCACAATCGGCAGAAGCGAATATAATTTAAAAAAAGCCGAGCGCGCCTACAGGCGGGCAACCGCCGCAAGTCCTAAAATTCTCTGGGGGCATTATCAGCTTGGCAGGATCGCATTCGTGAAAGGGGATTACGATCGGGCGCTTGAAGAAATAAACAAAGAGCTTGAGGCCAACCCCGAGAATTTGCGCTCTCTTTATGTGCGGGGGCTTATTTACGGCTATCGCGGCCATATAGGCGATCCTGAAAAAGCCGAAAAGGACTTTCGGCGCTTCACTTTTTGGGCGCCGAAAGAGTGGGCGGGGTACAATGATTTAGCATGGGTGCTGTCAAAGCAAGGTAAATATCTTGAGGCAAAAAACTCCATTTTGAGGGCGTTTCAAGAAATAACGGAGGCGGAGAAGAACCCATGGCTCTGGAACGCGCTCGGCGTTGCCGAATTAAACCTGCAAGAATACGCCGAAGCGAAAGCATCATTTGAAAAAGCAAGGACTTTCGCGCAAAATCTTACGATAAACGAATGGCGCCGGGCCTATCCGGGAAACGATCCGATTCAGGCGGGATCAGGACTTTCCGCGTTCAAAAGGGCGATAGAAGAGAACATTCTCCGCAGTAACCGTGTGGACAACTCGCGGTAGCGGTATTTTTTAATGGGTGCCATAATGAAGAAAATGAGAAATCGCCGGAGAATTATCGCAGGAACGATTGTTTTTTGCGGAATAATAATTGCCGCCGGTATTTTATCGTTCCCGAATATTCCTGGCGCCCTGCCCGTGTCAGCCGCGCCAAACCCCCAGTGGACGCAAAGCGCCGGAGCGGGCACGGCGGTTCCCGCCTGCGCTTCGGCCAGCTTAAGCATGACTTGCAGCAATAATCAGCCGCAGGTGACTTTTAATTTAAGCGGCGATGACAATCCCGATGGAAGCGAGGCGCTCTATATCAACTATCCCAGTCCAATTTATTCCTCCCAGGTACCGGTGCCCGGGTCATTCACCATTCCCGCGGGCATTTTGGCCAACAATACTTCGTATACCTACCGACTGCAAGATCTTTTTCTTGACGCCGATAACGTGCCTTTCACT
>CAYIFD010000077.1:0-3022 GCA_964362595.1 uncultured Candidatus Saccharibacteria bacterium | reverse complement strand
CGTCGGTACCGAGACGCAACTGGGGGAATCCCAGAAAATTAAAAATTCGCCAGGCAATCAGACCTGTTCCGATTCCGGTAAAAATAGAAAACCAAAGGTCCTTTTTACTAAACATAAGTTATCCACAACATGGCGGCCATGTACATGGCCGCCATGTAAGGGGGTTACTGGCTGTACTTTTGCTGGATTTCCGCTTCCACTTCTTCGCGTGGACGGCCGAATTTCAAAGAGGAAATTTCTTTGATCGCTTGGGCTGTTTCCACCGAACCAGCACCAAAAACTTGTTCTGTGTTTACTTTGATGTTGAAGGGCCGCGTCGTCTGGCCGTTGATAAGCAGATTAACATAAGCATTGAGATTGTCGATACTCATTAAGTCCTGCGCGCTGAAAACCGGCTCGAATTTGTTTTTCATGAATTCGGCGTCGTCCGGACTGATGCGAAAAACCGCCATTGAACCTACATTGCCGAAAACGGCGTCCCGAATCCCCTCTTTAAGCTGTTTGATAAACTGGTGGGCAATGATCAGATCGAGACGGTATTTGCGCGCCTCGGACAAAATGGTGGAAATGCTGTCGGTTGTAAAATTCTGAAACTCATCAATATAGAGATACATATCCGGAAAGTCCGATATGGCATGATCGGCCCGCGAAAGAGCGGCCATTAAAAGTTTGCCCACGATAATCATGCCCAGCAGATTGGCGTTGATGTCTCCGATTTTGCCTTTGGAAAGATTGACGATCAGAATTTTTTTGTTATCCATCACCTCTCTAAAATTAAAAGCGCTTTTCGGCTGGTTGATAATCGGACGCAAGAATTCGTTGAAAATAAAAGAGGTGATTTTGGAGGAAATATAGGGCGCCATATTGGCGAGACTGGCTTCTCCGCCCGCTTTTTCCGCTTCCAATTGCCAGAATTGTTTGACTAAAGGATTGGTTTCGCGCGAGAGTTTGTCCGCGCGGAATTTTTCATCCACTAGTACGCGGGAAATGTCGGCCAGCACGGGGATTTCGTTGGCATAATCGTCCAACAAGAGCAGAGCGGAATTTTTGAAATATTTTTCAAACATCGGGCCGCCGGTGGTTTTCAGGTCGTACAACTTGTCAAAAATGCCAAAGAGTTCATCAATGACCATTGTTTTCTGTTCCGGATGAGCAGGATCGATTTCCAGCATATTCAAACCCAAAGGACGGGAAATGTCTCCGGGGTTAAAATAGACGACTTCTTCCGCTCGTTCTCTTGGCACCACCGACAAAGCAAACTCGGCAAATTCCCCGTGCGGATCAATTACGCAAAGTCCTTTGCCGTTCTCCAAGTCTTGCCGCAGCATACTTTCCATAAAAACTGACTTGCCGGTGCCGGTTTGCCCGATAATATACAAATGCCGGCGGCGATCTTCATCGGTCATCCGCACCATTTTTTCCTGTCCGCGGAAAATGTTTTTGCCAAGCACGATTCCTTGTTCGGGCAGATTAGCCGGCGGTTCGGCCGGTTTGGCTTTCAAAAATTGCACTCTTGGCGCGGCAGTGCTCGCCAACGGAAAATGGTACAAACTGGCTACTTCCTCCGTAGATAAGACCATTTTTTGCCTTTCATCAAAGAGACGGAAAGAAAAGTTATAAACTGCTCTGTTGAGAGCCGAGCCGGTCAGTTTATTCGGTTTTAACGAGTTTAAGTCGGGAGACGAAAATTGCGCCAATGATCCCTGAAAATCTTGCAATAATTGATCGGCCCGCGCTTGGGAAGCGGCGGAAGTTAAAAGGCGGATATTGGAATCGAAATTTTGTTTGGCGCTTTTGGCGGTAATGGCTTTGATTACCTCCTCGTCGGCGGGAGTAACCACGCGCGGCGGTTCCGGCGCGGCAGGGTTGTTTGGATCTATTTTGGGAGGAGACGGAGGAGACTTCACTCGCTTGAACGCTTCTTTGAATTGATGGCCGGACTGCATTTCCCGGGCCACTTTTTCGGCCAGAGATTTTTGGCCGGTAGCGTGAGTGGGGCGGATCAGGATTTGCAAAGCAGCGCCTTCGCTTTCCGCTTCCAATTTGGACATGGCCGTCAAAACTCCGCCGATAGGGTCGGTCTGCATATTTTGGTAAGTCTTAAAAGGCAGG
Organism: uncultured Candidatus Saccharibacteria bacterium; assembly: GCA_964362595.1. Lineage (GTDB taxonomy): Bacteria > Patescibacteriota > Minisyncoccia > Sungbacterales > HO2-52-23 > CAYPPK01. The sequence goes on along the minus strand of CAYIFD010000077.1, from coordinate 910 downwards.
ATGGGATTTTCGGAGTAACTTAAATAAGAGCCGGCTACCGCCCCTTGCGGGTTGAAAATGTTGTAATCCGGCACTTTAGCGATTTCCGCTTGCGGATACAAACCATACAACTGCTTCTCTATAATATCTTCGCTGGATTTGGGAACGGAAATATAAAAATGGGTTTCTTCGCCCACATGGTGTACGGCAATTTCCAAAACCACATACGGTTCGCCGTATAAAAATTTATTCCACCCTTTGGAGTGCAGATTGGAAAAACCAGCCATCATTTGCTCGGCGATACTGATCAACTCTTTCTCGCTTTTGGCTTGCCCTCCGCCCGCCTGTATAAGCGCTTCTCTGGGTACTTTTACCAAAAAAAGGGTCGTGTTGAGCGCCCTTTGCATCCGCCCTTTGGTTTTAAAGCTTCCCAAAACAACAAAACCGGCCAATAAAACTATGCCGAAACCAATGATAAAAATTAGAGGTAAAAATAATTGGTCCACAAAATTTAGTTAACCATCAATTTAGATAAACGAGGCCATTTGTTCAAAGGTTCTTGGCTTAAAACTCGCAAAACCTCTGCCAGCCCTTCTTCTTCGCCGTGTTTGATTTTATAATCAGCAAGCAGATCTTCAACATAAGACACGGCATTAGACACTCTTAATTTATATACCCTCCAACTTTTTTCGAAAGCTTCCACTATCAATTTGGCAATCAATTGCTCATCCAGCATGGTTCCGTCTTCTTTTTTAATAACTACCCCGCGTTTGCGGATATACTCAAAAAGATAATTTATTTGATCATCAATCTCCAAGGAAAAATAGTTGTACAGCTCTGAAGAAAGAAGTAGGTCACGGATTCGCGACAAAGACATTTTATCACCCTTTAGGTAGGCCAAAATTTCACTCTTGGCACCTTCTTCCCAATA
>CAYIFD010000076.1:0-3055 GCA_964362595.1 uncultured Candidatus Saccharibacteria bacterium | reverse complement strand
GAACCACGCCAGCTATCCCGATTATTACATAGTGTTTTTTCATAGAGTTATTTTAACTTAGCATAACGATGCGTCTCGAGCACGATAACCTATCACGAGTTGGCTCCCCTCGCTGGATGCGTTCAGAACACCAGTTTGGAAGCAAATAATACAAGAGTTTGAATGGTTGAACCTACCGATTGCCGCACAAACAACTACTGCCTATGCTTAGCAAGAATGTCCTTAACACTTTCTCCCATATGCTTATCCTTATCTGATGGCGTTATGCCTAACATTTTGAGGGTCCCAACTTCCAACTTATAGCCAGAAATATCGCCAAATCTTGTGATAACTTCATCAACCTTACCTTGTATTTTTGGATCAAGTTTTACGCTGGCACCACTACTTAATTTAAGCGGCAAGCCATCCTTAATTTTTCCCTCGGAAGTTAAGCCAGAAATAGATTGCATTACATCTGTGCTGAAAACGCCATAGTAATAGATAAAAAAATCATTGCCGATTGTCTGATTACCCACGATTTTTTTCAACTCAAAATCATAATGTTCAAGCAAAAACATTAGCTTCATTATCTTCTTTTTCCCCTCTATCTTATCACCGAGTTTTTGGATCAGATAAAGGATTATGTTTTTTGTAAGCTCTCGTTTATTCATGATTTTATTGAAAGTGATTAAGATTTACGATTCGCTCTACGAGCTTACTTAAAGAAAAACCATCGGTGCTATTTTGTCTCCTTATACAACAGCATAACACTCTTCGGTTGTTTTTAGTAGAGCGTTTAATTATCCACTCATACACATAATAGCCCTCAATAAGCTGGTTTATGCGTCGTGCCTCATTTTTTGCACAAGGGAAAATGAGAACAAGACAGAAATGCTTGAATTTCCTACCCCCGTTTTTCAAATTCGCCTGCACCTCATCTTTAATACGATCTCTTAGGTTTGAAGTCCCGACCAACCCCTTGATCTCGATAAAAACATTTTTGCGCGGTTTCTTCCTTAAATGAACATCAGGAAATGTTTGCTTCTCAAGATTGATAGCTTGATACCCCGTAATACCCCTGCTTCTTAAATGATCAATAAGGGCCGCCGCAAGAATATAATTTGACAGCGTCTCACCATTTGCAAACTTCGTAAAAAACTCATCGCCGTTCGTATCTATGAAGTCCCGCTTTATGACGGGGCTTTTTTTGAGGATTCCCAAGATACTCCTCTTTCTTACAGGAATTGAGGGTAGATAATCTGGCAACGCAATGCTCGTTGTTTCGCTTTCTTCCCAGCTTGATGGATCGAACAATGACCAGTAAAAAAGGCGGTTCTTCTCTGCGTCATCGAGCTTTTCGTAAAGTTCTCTTTTGAATACTGAAAAAGATGGATACACCATAGTTGTTCGTCATTGCATCATACAGAAATGTAAAGTAAAGTAAAGAACGATGGAAACGGCGCAGACGACAACCAAAAAGTATAAATTGCCGTGGGATGATGACCCGCGATTTGGGCGTTACATCGATGACAACGCCCTTTTTATGCTTGACGCGGTAAGCCGCGGCCATCTTTCGGGCAAGCACGCCTCGTATCACTTCTTTCTCGCTTCGGCCCAGCCACTTGAATGGGACCACAAAACGCAAATCAAGTTCCTTATGCGAATAGCGGATGAATACGGCTTTGAATTAAAGAAGTTTTCAACGATGACTTATGCGTTTGCTGAAGAATACGAGAAAGACCTGATTGATCCAAAAACCAACAAGCCCCTGCCCGAATATGAAGCCGCTTTCAAAAAATACTTTGAGGAATTGGATGAGTTTGAAAAATATAAAAAGAAGCACGGCCTCAAAGACCTTTTTGAAGATATTGGGGCGCCGATAAAAGGCGGCCCCGCGATAAAGGATAAAACGATTTTCGCCCCGCCAAAGCAGCCAGTTGATTACGAGGGAGCGTATAAGTGGGCACTCAATGGAGCCAAGAAATCATCAGAAGGCAAGCTATTCGCAAAGATTTTCGCCGATAAGTTTGACCTCACGGACATTGAAGAAGTCATAAAAATAAGCGATCGGATTCTCGCTATAAATGAGCCCGAAGATTCAGAGCGATTTTATGCGAACAAGATTGCTAACGACATCATAAATTGGACATCGTTTGAGTTCGCGCCTGACGAAAAAGCTGCTGGAAAATTGAAGGATGACCTAAATAAATACTTGGATAAATTTATCAATAACGAGCTGACAATGCCTTCCCGCGAAAAACGGATTGGCAAGGTTCTTATCCTGCAGAATCAGAACATCTATACATTCGACAAGCATAAGGCATTGATGATTGAACGATTAAGGGAAATGCACGAAAACTACGGTCACACTTTTGTTTTTGAAAATCCGTTCGAGCAAGTAATGCCTCACGACAGAGATGACAAAGAAAACCTAAAACGGCGATACGCGGCGCGGCAATTCCTTTTCAAGCACGCGATTTTCGCTTTTGAAAAACTTGGCTACATCAGAATACTCACACTCGGCAATAACTGGCACTGGAGCGAAGAAGTGGAAGATTTTCGGGATACTGCGAAAATTCAGCTACTGCCGCCATTTTTCAAGGAGCTTGGCGTAGAGCCAAAGCAATCCAATCTTTACTTTGACGATGAAAGATCGCGCCTTTACATTCGGGGCACAGAAATAAAAATCCGTAAGTTCTCGGATCAATATCACGCTTTGCGGATTATCTTTTCAAACCCGAAAGAAATCGGGCAGGAATGGTTTTTCTCTGAAATAGCGGAAAGGATTGATGCCTCAAACATCAATGAGAAGCGTTTTTACAACGCCATTTACCAAGCTGGGCTTAAGGCCAAGATCGAGGGCTTTCCTGACTTTTTCATAACGACACGGCAATCGGCCAAGATAAATCCGAAATACTTGTCTTAGATTTGTCTTAAGTCGTCCTCAAACAGCCGACATATAACCTGAGGGTATAACCTCAGGTTTTTATGTTGCTCAAGAAAGATGACAAACGAAAAGAGCCGACTATCTCGCAGGAAAAAGTGGACGAGATATTTTCGGATTTTGAATCCCGAA
>CAYIFD010000075.1:0-3071 GCA_964362595.1 uncultured Candidatus Saccharibacteria bacterium | reverse complement strand
GCGGATTCCTCTCTTTTTTTAGCCAGCACCTCTCTGGAGGGATATTCCTTACCTGGTTCTCCAATCTCGCGATACACGGTTCCGAGCACCCCGTTGACGAACTTACCGGACGACTCTCCCCCAAATGATTTGGCAAGCTCAATCGCCTCATTAATGGCAACTTTAGGAGGCACTTCCTCCCTGCTACCGAAGAGAAGTTCATAAAGTCCTAGCCGAAGAATAGCCCGGTCCACGGAAGTAATCTGGTCAATAGGCCATTCGGGAGCCGCGTGCTCAATTATGATGTCAATTTTTTGCAAATTAGCAACCGTCCCGTTTATCAAACGGTCAATAAACGGGTACTCCTCGTCGAGTCCCGGGCCAAACTCTTTTTTGTTGCGCGAAACGACCTCTTTGAGGACATCGGGCTTTTTACCCTGAAAGTCCCATTCAAAGAGCGATTGCATGGCGATAGAACGAGCTAGATGGCGTGACGCCATAATACAAAAATTTAGTTATCAATTTTCAATTTTGTTTGAAAATTGAGTCCCTTGAAAATTCATTGAAAATTGGGCATTGAAAATTGAAAATTATCTGTGGGACAGTTCTTCGGCCGATAATGTTTTTCCTTTCTCCGCCGCTTCGGCCTCGTGCGTATGCAACTCCTTTTCTTTTTTCTTTCGTTGCTTTTTATCCAGTTTGGCGAGCACATCTATAACCTGCCGCCCCCCGTAGTAACCGCAATTAGCACAAATTTGGTGCGGCAAAACCGTCCGAGCACAATGACTGCATACGGCAAACCGGCGATTTTTCAGCGCGTGGTGCGAGCGCACTCGATTGCGCTTACCTTTGGTGTGTTTCATCCGGACTACCATGAAAGACAGTGTATCAAAGTGTTTAAAATTTCGCAAACCTGAATGACGTCCGGTGAACCTTGGAATATCCAAATTGCTCAACCAACCCTCGGTGCATTTTTGTCCCATATCCTTTATGGGCATCAAAGCGATACTGCGGATATTTTTTATGAAGCCGAAGCATGATACGATCCCGAGTAACTTTGGCAATGATGGAGGCAGCAGAGATGATCGGGATCTTTTCGTCGCCTTTGATAATAATCTTGTGAGGAGTGCGCCGAGGAAGCTGTAATCCCCCGTCCAGCAGTATCTGTGTGGAGAGCTTAGCTCTCCACAACTTGTGGAGAGCTAAGCTCTCCACAAATAGCTTGGAGCAGACGCGCCTCGCACCCAGATTCGCGGCTTGGGTAATATTGATCCGGTCAATCACCCCAGGCCATACTTTGGCAACCGCCCATTCCACTTCCGGATTTGCGGTAAGCGTCCGAAACCACTCTTCCCGTCGTTTCGCAGAAAGTTTTTTTGAGTCGCGAATACCCCGCAAAAATTTTCTGCTTCTCGTTTTACCCGCCTGACCGGCAGGCAGGTGCTTCGCGTTTATCTTGACACCGGCCACCACCACGGGCCCGGCCAAAGGTCCTCGCCCCGCTTCATCTATACCTATAATGTAATGCGGGGCGAGGACCGCCCGTTTGCGGGCGGCCCGGCCCGTCTCGTCAATTCCGATTAGATAGGTCATAAAAAAAATTTGTCACTAATTGATTCGGGTATATAATGGCCTTGTGAATACCAAGTTTACTCATCTGCATGTCCACTCCCATTATAGCTTACTGGACGGACTTGCCAAAATTGACGAGTTGATCCAGCGCTGTAAAGAACTTGGAATGGATTCTCTGGCCCTTACTGATCATGGCGCCATTTACGGCGCTATTGAGTTTTACCAAAAAGCGGTCAAGGCAGGCATAAAACCCATTCTTGGGGCGGAAATGTATATCGCCTACGAGGGCATGCGCGAAAAGCGGCCTGGTATTGATGATAAACGTTATCATTTGACCGTGCTTGCCCAAAATTTGGAAGGATATCACAACCTCATCAAACTGGTTACCAAGTCGCACCTGGAAGGATTTTACTACAAACCTCGCATTGACAAAAATCTTCTTCGCCAACACTCCCAAGGGCTCATCGCTCTTTCCGGCTGCTTTACCGGAGAAATAGCTCGTGCTTTGGAAAACAAAAAACCGGACTTGGCCGAACGGCTTATCCGGGAATATCAAGACATCTTGGGGAAGGAAAATTTCTACCTGGAGATAATGCCTCACTTCAATTTTGAAAATCAGCGCCGAACCAACGAAGTGCTCGCCCTGCTTTCCCAAAAAACCGGCGCCAAACTGGTTGCCACCAACGACATTCATTATGTGAAGCCGGAAGACGCCGAGACCCAGGATATTTTGGTCTCAATACAAACCGGCAATACGGTCAGTGAGGAAAACCGCTTGACCATGAAAGAAGCCAACCTTTCCATGCGCTCCCCTGAAGAAATGGCCGCCCTTTTCCCTGACCATCCCGAAGCCATTAGCGCAACGGAGGAGATCGCCGCCAGAGTAAATATTGAAATTCCGCTCGGATCTTGGACTTTTCCGGATCTAAAAATTCCGGCAAACACTACTTATGACAGTGAACTTCTCCGCCTTACCTATGAAGGCATAGCCAAACGCGGCCTGGAAAAAACTCCGGAGGTAGAGCAGCGGCTTCGCTACGAGCTGGAAATTATCAAAGACAAAGGATTTTCTCCGTACTTTTTGGTAGTGGCCGATCTTCTTGATTACGCTCATAAGCAGGGCATTCTTACCAACGTTCGCGGGTCGGTGGCCGGGTCGCTTGTTACCTACCTTACCGGCATCACCAATATCAATCCTTTGGAATACAAGCTCCCTTTTGAAAGATTCCTCAATCCGGAGCGGCCTTCGGCCCCGGACATTGATATTGATTTTGCCGACAACCGCAGAGACGAGATGATCCACTATACAAAAGAAAAATACGGCGAAGACAAAGTTGCTCAAATCGGAACCTTTGGCACTATGATGGCGCGCGCGGCGGTACGGGATGTATCCCGGGCTTTGGCCTATCCCTACGCGGTGGGTGATAGGATAGCCAAGCTAATTCCTTTGGGATCACAGGGGTTTCCCATGACCCTTGAGCGTGCCCTGGAAATAACCCCGGAGCTCAAGGAACTTTACC
>CAYIFD010000074.1:0-3072 GCA_964362595.1 uncultured Candidatus Saccharibacteria bacterium | reverse complement strand
TCTTTATAACCAGCGACAGCAACGCTTCATTTAACATATCCGGCGCTTCCAGTTTTGCCGCAACAGAGATTGGCTTATTTTTTTCGGGTACCGGTACCGCTTGGTAAATGCTCAACTCGTCCGGGGCAGACATTATATCGCTTTTAACGTCGTCTTCCTTGACCCGCAGGAAATATGCCAGCTGGTTTATCCAATGCGTTTTCTCTACATTGCTGGTAAGCCGTTTGACGAAAGGAGCAACGGTCAGAATGACGCCTTTTTTGCTTTCGGCCGATTCGGGACGATAGTTCTCCTTGGCCTTATCGAAATAGAATTCCACGACCGGCTTGGCGGATGAGGCGACTTTCCCCCACTCCTTGCCGTATTTCTTCACGTAGTCGGCGGGGTCTTTGCACTCCTTGTCATCAAGCGAAACAACTTTAACGTTAAAATCCTGACCAAGCGCCATCCCTATGCCTCTTTTTGTCGCCATCGCGCCGGCGGAATCGGTATCAAAGCAGAAATCGAGGTTGCCGGTAAATCTTTTCAGCATCGAAAGATGTGTTCCCGTCAGAGCCGTTCCCGATGAGGCAACGACATTGGTGACGCCGGCCTGATAAGACATTACGGCATCCATATTGCCTTCCACCAGAAGGCATTTGTCATTCTTCCTTATATCGCCGCGAGAGTGGTCAAGGCCATACAGCACTCGGCTCTTGTCGTAAATGAGCGTCTGCGGCGTATTGATATATTTCGCGGCAGGCTCTGCCTGCCGTCCTGAGCCTGTCGAAGGACTGATGTGCCCTTCGATAAACTCAGAGCGGGTCTCGAAGACTCGCCCTGTAAATCCCACCACTCTTCCGTTAACGTCGGCTATGGGAAACATTATGCGGGAACGAAATCTATCATAAATGCCTTCCGACTCCCGCTTGATCACCATGCCGGCATCAACTATCTCTTTCTCCGTGAAACCGGAGTTGCGCAGATATCCGCTTAAGGAATCCCAAGTGTTGGGAGCAAACCCCAGCCGGAATTTGGCTATAGTTCCGTCTTCAAGCCCCCGGCTCTTCAAATATTCCATAGCTAATTGGCCCGCGTGAGAGTGGCCCAACTGCTTCTCAAAAAATCGTGCGGATGACTCGCATATTTGGTAGAGGCGGTCTTTGGAATCCTTGATTGTGGAGTCGAACTCTTCCAGCTCAATACCGGCTCTTGCGGCAAGGATTCTCAACGCTTCCGGAAATTCAACGCCTTCTATCTCTTTGATGAAGGTGAAGATGTCGCCGCCTTTCCCGCAACCAAAACACTTCCACATTTGGCGTTCGGGAGATATGAAGAATGACGGCGTTTTTTCGTTGTGAAAAGGACAAGGGGCTTTGAAGTTCGCCCCGGCTTTTTGGACTTTTAAGTATCCGGAAATAACGTCCACAACATTCAGACGTTCCTTAATTTTTGAAACGTTATCTTGCATAGCTGCGGTTATTTAATAGGAACAGAATACAATAAAAAGTGTTTATTAGAAAGGACTTTTGGGTCCTTTTAGAGTTCCGATATTCAAATGTATCTCCATTTTATGTCAAAAGAGTGCCTTTGTCAACCCAAGAAAAATTCCCAAAAATGGGAATTTTGAACTTACTTGATTGTTATCTCCTCGTGCCAGGAGTTATATTTTTTCGTAACTACGTGCCGAAGATCGACATTAACGACATACTCTCCCGGCTCAATCGATCTCAGCGTTTCGCCGAACGTTGGGCCAAGCTTCTCGCCATCCCAGGACGGATAAATAACAGGACGAATTACAATACTACCGATTAAGTCACCTTGATCATCTCTCCTATCAAATTCCGCCTGACTCAACTCAAACTTGGGTGAAGTCATAAACTCGGTAAGTTTGCGTGTCTTTTTATTTTGCAAACTGATACGTAGATGAAAACTCGTTGCGTAGGGTTTCTCTTCATTTTCCTGCTTTTTCCAATCAACATTCTTGCGCAAAAGAGTGACCATCAGTGACACTGGGTTGTCAGCCCCTGCAACGGGCCTGAAATAAGCCGGTAGGAAAGAATGGTAAGGATTCTCAAACAACTCAGTGCCTTCGGGAATAGCCGGATCGCCGAGAGTATTCGACTTGAATCTCTCCGCAGACATTGCCGCCGGTTCGGGAACATCAAGCGCCCCGAATTTCTTTTTTCCGTCTCCGCCTTCAACTATCACATCGGGGTAAGTTGAGAACTCAAAGAGAGAAGTCGTAAATACCAATTCCGAGTATCCGCTCGCTATCATTACCTCGTCCCTGCGCTGGAGCTCACTCCACAGATCAGCCATCTCTTGAGGTGAAGTCGTTATTCTATTGCTAATTTCTGCCAGAGGAGATGAGTGCGGGTCATAAAAGTTGCCAAAAGTCATAGCCTGGTGATTCTTAAAGATCTTATAAGTCCCGGCGCCGCGCTGCTGATAGAACAGAAATCTCATCAAAGGCCTGCCTCGGGGTCCAAAGTAATACCAAGCCATAAGTTCGGCGAGGTAAGTGCCTTCAGGTAATTTTGCTTTGAAGTGTGGCATACCATAAAGAAGGTAAACGTGTGCCATATCCCCCTTCAAACCGCCGTTCGCGTCAAAGCGAACACCGGGCGCATCATTGTCGCCGAATAGGATCTCGCTCTCGATCTCACTTATCCAGCCGTCAACCTCCATCTTTTTCTCATTTTCCGGGGTCTTGGGGTTCGTGTCCCTTATCTTCCAGAACTCTTCTTCGAACTTATCCACCGCCTCAACAGTTGTAAGGGAGACCAGCATAGCTAGTTCCTTTTTCTCTTTGTCAAAGTAGAATCTATATCTGGAGTAAAAATCATTCTTTCGCTCAAATAGCGGATCGTTCGGGTCCAGTTCAACACGTATGCCTGCGCAGGCCGACAGTACGACAGCGGCCAGAACGATAGCGAACAGTTTGGTCAGATTGCGCATACTCACTTTCTCCTCTCCATCAGCGCATTGACATCACTACGGTTTACCTTGAGGATGTGATATACATTGTCGATCTGGTACTTCACCCCTACGAAAACATTGTGCAGCTTGCCGTTGCCGACGTTCTCGCTC
>CAYIFD010000073.1:0-3169 GCA_964362595.1 uncultured Candidatus Saccharibacteria bacterium | reverse complement strand
GTTTTCCAATTTGATGTATCAATTGAGGAGCTTTCGCCGAGTTCTTTTGAGATGTCGTTTTGTTTCGCCTCAATTTGTTTCTTTACTTCCTCTGCGCGCCGCTCAAGCTCGTTTCCCGCTTCAATGAGTGATTTTTGCTTTTGCGTTTCATTCCAATAGAGTCCCCCGCCGACTGCGAGCAAAACAATTATGGCGGTAACCAGTATGATACCAAGAAGCCCGAAACCGGCTCTTTGCCTATTTTTTATAAACTCTGTCATGATGGTCGAAATCAAGAAAGCGCACAACTTGTCCAACTATTTCATATAATAACACAAAGGATCCGACGCGCGTTGGTTTTTACTCTATTGATTTCAAATCTAGAATATTTTTTATAAGTTTTTGTTTTTGGGTTAAGAGGCATAACCTTTTGATTATTCCGTCTTAACATTGTATACAGTGGCGCTTAGAGCATTGATTTCCTCAATGGCCTCATTGGCTTTACTGGTCACAAAAAGCGTTACCAGAAACGCTACCACCACTAGAATCCCAAAGTGAAATAATGATCGTTTATCTCTCATGCACTACTCGTGTTCACTGCGAATTTTCCCTCCAAACGTCCGCAAGCGCGCCAAAAATTCTTTGGCTTGCGCTTCTTTCGGAAAAACATCGGTGGGGCCGCTCCCCGGAGGAACGCCGTGCCATCTATAATCAAATTCTATCTCGGGAACTCCTTTGCCGGGGACGGTATGCGCAATAATTAAAACCGGCTTTTCATAGATGCCCCAGGCGGTTTCAAAAGCATCTACAATCTCCTCAAAATTGTGCCCGTTGATTTCTAAAACATGCCAATTGAATGCCTCGTATTTTCCGCGAAGCGGTTCAAGAGGCATTATATCCTCGGTCATGCCGTCAATTTGGATGTTATTGCGGTCAATCAATGCGGTTAAATTGTCCAGTTTTAATTTTCCGGCAAGCATAGCCGCCTCCCAGATCTGGCCGCACTCTTGCTCGCCATCTGACATCAAACAGTAGATATTAAACTTCTTTTTATCCATTTTGGCGGCAATTGCCATGCCAACCGCTTGAGAGAGGCCGGAACCGAGCGGACCGGATGTTGTCTCTACGCCGGGAAGCGCCGTGCGATGCGGATGACCTTGGAGCCGTGTGCCGAGTTTGCGAAGCGTTTTAATCTCCTCAACAGGGAAATAACCGGCTCGGGCCATTGCGGCGTATTGCACCGGACAGATATGTCCATTGGATAGTACCAGGCGATCCCTTTCCGGCCATTCGGGATTTTTCGGATCATGTTTCAAAATATGGAAATAGAGGGCGGTAAAAATATCCGTCATACCCAAAGGCCCGGCGGTATGCCCCGATCCTGCCGCAGTCAGCTCCTCAACGATATCCTGGCGAATTTGATTCGCCATTTCTTCCAGAAATTTTATTTTATCGTCGTGCAAATGACTCATGCAAATTTCTTATAGCTTCTTGAATACTGGCTGCTTCATAAATATATGCGCCGGCAACAAGCCCGCCTAAGTTTTCTCATAGAAAATTTTGGCGGGCAAGCAAATTTGCGTCTTGTAAATTTTTTATTGCTACAGAAATATCCGGAGAGCTAAAGATATAGGCACCTCCAACCAACAAGTCGGCCCCCGCCCGGACGGCTTCTCTAGCTGTTTCGGGGTTGATACCCCCGTCTACCTCTATGATACACTTTTTACACCGTTCTCGTATATGCCTAATTTTCCCCAGCATCGCCGGCCAGTCAACTTCCTGCCCGGAAGGACCAGGGTGAACCGCGAGCACCTGCACCATATCCACCTTCTCAAACCACGGCTTAAGTTTACCCCAAAATGTTTCGGGGTTGATCGCTAAGCCAATTTCTACTCTGGCTTCACGGCATTTTCTAATGATAAGTTCCATGTCGGTCACCGCCTCCAAATGTACAATCACCCGTTTGATTGGTCGGGCTAGCCACTGATCCAAAATCTTCTCCGGCTCGCTCACCATTAAGTGCACTTCAACATTCAATTTAGTATCAAGAAGCAAAAGATCGGCCGGATCATGCCAGGTTAAATGTTTAGAAAAGACGCCATCCGTAACATCAAGATGGCACCATTTTACATACGGTTCAACTTTTCTGATTCGCTGTTTAACCTCCTCAAATGTACGAACATTGATGGAGGGAATGATTTCAGTCATCTGAAGTTTCTCTCCTCTATCTCCCTAATCTTGCCCAGTCTCCTGATATTCCTGTCTGCTCCATCAAACCTAGATGAAAGCCAGGCATCAACAATTTCCTTTGCCTCCCGTTCCTCAATCCAGTCAGAAGCCAGCACCAGAACATTGGCTTCTTCGTGTTCTTTTGACTGAATTGCCACCCGGCGATTGAAGCAAAGAGCCGCCCGTACTCCTCTAAATTTATTGGCCACCATATCCGCACCGTGGCCGGAGCCGCAAACCAAAATACCTTTGTCTTCTTCCGGATTCTCCGCAACTTTTGCGGCCACCGCTTGCGCAAAATCAGGATAATCGTCGTCTTTGTCGTATTCTAAAGCGCCAAGGTCCTCAACTTCGTATTCTTGTTGCGTAAGATACTGTTTCAGCGCTTCTTTAAGCTGAAAACCGCGATGGTCTGTACCGAGATAAATCATATCTCCATTATAGCCATTGCTTAGAAAATTAAAACAGCGGGCCTCATTGGGAACCGCACCGTGAATTATTCCACTTCCCTTCGCGCGTTTATTTTGATGTTTTGCAGAATTCCAACGCCGATCAGCAAAGCCACTAAACTTGACCCTCCATATGATACAAAAGGCAAGGTAATGCCCGTAATCGGCACCACTCCCATGTTCATGCCGATATGGATGAATCCTTGCACGAAAATAAAGGTGGCAAAACCTAAGCAGTAGAGCCGCGAGAAATTATCGGAACTGCTCCGTCCTATGAATACAATCCTCCATAACAAAATAAGAAAAAGGGCTAGCATTACTATTACCCCTACAAATCCCCATTCTTCGGCAAAGGCCGCAAAAATAAAATCGGTCTCCGCCTCTGGCAGAAAATTCAAATGCGATTGAGAACCATAGCCAATTCCTTTGCCGAAAAACCGCCCCGACCCTACCGCGATCACGGACTGAATCATCTGGTAGCCCGCCCCTTTTGGATCCTCATAAGGATTTAA
>CAYIFD010000072.1:0-3311 GCA_964362595.1 uncultured Candidatus Saccharibacteria bacterium | reverse complement strand
GCGCGGAAGGGGCGATGACGTCTTGCAGTTCCAAAATCCCCGCCTCGTACACTTCTTGGGGGAACACCGGCAAAATCTCCGGCTCTTGTTCTTCTTTTTTACCAAAACTAAATAATGCCATTTTACTAGCTTATTAGCTTGTAGCTGGTAGCTTGTAGGATTGTGAATTCTTTCTTCATAAATTTTCTAATAAGCTAAAAAGCTGCAAGCTAATAAGCTGTTTTTGCTTCCGGCGGTCGGCTTTTCTCCACCTCGCCGGGATTGTAAAGCCCGTAATAGAGTTCGATCAGCTCTTCGGTGTTGAGGGGAGCTACGCGGACGCCGGTGCGAACGAGCCCCTGCGAAACCGTCTCCACTCTCTGCCACAGCTGCGAGCGGTATTCTTCAAATTTTTCATCGCTTGTCCTCCCGCCCCCCTCCGATTTTTTGCCCAAGTGCAGGAGTCCCAAAAGGGAATTTAAAGCTCCTGCGGTGTCGGCGAACAAGGGCGGATCGAAGGGCACTACAATATAAAATGTTTTTGACACGATGTTCGCCGACTCCACGAAATTTTTTACGAAATCTATGTATTCCCGCGTCTGGATTTTGAGAAGCTCAATTGGCTGGTTTTTTTCCGCCTCCCGCAACGTGTCGATGTAGGGATTGATGTTGATGCGGCGCGACTGGGCAAAGAACTGCACGCTAAAGTCAAGCGAGTTGAGAAAATTCTGATATTGGAAAATAATGGCTTCCTGCTCGTCGCTTGATTTCAGCGCAAAGTTCAAGGACGAGGCCATGAGTACGGCGCGAAGCGCTCCGTTTTTAAGGATCACCACGCCGTCGCGGATTTCCTGAATGGGGACGAATTCCTGGGCGCTTTTTGCGTTGAGCGGTTTTATGGCCATATAGATCAGCGCGATATTTTTTCTCTAATGTCCAAAGACCAGGCAAGATCTTTTAATTTGCCCTCGGTAAGTTTGGGGAGTATAAATCCGTTTGCTTTTTTTCCAGGCGAAGCATGAGAGGAAGATTTCTTTTTTTCCACCTTCTTCCATATGTAGAGCCGGGCGCCTAAAAAGTGGTTCAGGGCGCTCTCCAGCACGCGGATAAAAGGCTGATTGTTTACTTTGTAGAACGCAAGCGCTCCGAAAAAGAATCCCACAGGGGCGCCCAGAAGCACCGCCAAGAACATTGGCAGAAACGTATAGAGAAGGAAAATAATGGCGCCTCCGCCCACGATATACAAAAACTGCTTGAGCGTAAGCGGCCCAAAAATCTTATCTTCTACCTCGATAAATTGCGGCACTTGGAATTGTAACATGGAACAGCTTGTAGCTAGCAGCTTATTAGCTTGTAGAGGGCATCATCCTTAATTTATTAATCATACTATTTAACATTCGCATCACTTCTTCCAATAATCTCGATGCACGTTCAATAAGTATTGTATTGAGTTTGTACACCCGCATTATAATCTCAATTTGTGTTTCTAATTCTGCTCCGGAACCATAAGCGGTGAGCAGGAACTGCGCATATTCTTTGCGCGAACCGCGACGCCGCCCTTCAGCGATGTTTGAAGGGATGGATATAGCCGCTCGTCTCGCATGGGAGCTTAATCCAAAGAGTTCCTCTTTCGGCAATAATTTTGTTATTCCATATACGGCTTCAACTAGTTCCATAGATTTTCCCCAAACTATTAACTCTTTATGGCTGCTGACTCTCATCCTACAAGCTACCAGCTACAAGCTAATAAGCTACTCAATCGGTTCGCGGTATGGATCAACCGTCGACCGTTCGATTTTCCGCAGCTCCGGGGACTCAATTGCCACCCCGTCCTTTATTTTATCCTGGAATGCGGGTCCTGGCTTTGCGGGGGAAGGAGCGGGGGGTTGACCTGCAGGCGGCGGGGCGCTCGCTGAAGTCGGGGGTAATGTTTGCGCCGGAGAAGAGCCCTGTTTCGGAGGTTGAGGAGATGATTGCGGTGGTCGGGATACCATAGGCAAGGGCATAGAAGCAACAGGCAAATCGGACGGTGTCTGCGGCTTTTGAAGCCCATTCACCCTCGGGACAAATATTTTTGGCCCCGCGGGCTTGTCAGTACCGGGCCCGATAGGCGAGGCAGGCCAACTCAAAGCGGGAGCGGGTTTGATTTCGAGCGGCTTTGGCTTGCCGGTCTCGGCGGGGGTTTCTTTCATTGCGGGTGGTACGCTTGGCGCCGCCGCCGTCTCTTTTTCCTCGGTAATCCCGTGGAGCTTCCGCAAACTTTCCCGCACCTTCGCAAAAATATGCTGATTGACGTCATCGGCGATTTTTTTTGCGGTTTCCCGATCCACGCCAAGCTTGTCGGAAAGATTTCGGATAAAATCTTTTGGGTGTGTAGCTCCCAGCATCACGAGCCCAACTTCTTCAGCCAGCATACCCATCTTATCAATGAGGAGATGATGTGTGTCGGCGATTTGCTCTATTGCCCGCGAAGTCTCAACGCTGTATATCGCAGTCTTTACGTCTGCCGGAAGTTTTTGAAAGCTTTCTTGAAAATTCATATTTCTAAATTCTTAATTTACGCTCATAAGCATCATAGTCTGCAAACTGTTTGCCAGGGCCAACTCTATTTGCTCTCACTTCTCTGTCGATTGCATCACGAATATCTTTAAACTGATTTGACAGCGCGGCGTTGCTGTAAAGTCCCCGGAGGAGGCTTCGGTTCTTGTCAATCAGCTCATCGAAGAGCAACGAAATCGAGGCGGTAGGGCCCATGGTGAGATTTTTCCCTTTTTCTATCGCCTCTTTCGCGTCATCGCCGAATTTATTTAATAAGGCCGCCGTCTCGCGCTCCCCTAGCCCGCTAATAATGGCTTGTTGGAAGTTCGTATCATCAAGAGCTGCTCTGTCAAGATTATCTCTGACGTCGGCCTCGCTTAGTCGGCTTACCTCTTCTTTGACTGCCTTGAGTTTGTCTGCGAGAGGGGCGGTCGCGAATTTCTTATCTTTCGCCACCAAATCAGGACGAACTGCATATATCCCGCGAAGAGCCTTGGAGTTTCCTTGGTTTTGCTCCATCGCTGTCTCCATTTCTCCCGATCGGAAATCCTTCATCTTCCTGTTTTCGGCCGCGATTTTTAGAATCTCTTTTCGCTCTACCGGGTTTAGAGTGCTCCTATACGTAGAAGCAAGTGCTTTCGAACTCATGGCTTTATATCTATTTTCCCGTTCGTCGTTGATTCTCTGCTGCATCTGTTTTGCCGCTTCGAATGGTTTTGCTCCGAACCGCGCTATCGCCCCCGCGTAAGGCCGCTGGGCAAAAGCGCTTCCGCTAATCTTGTCGGCGAACGGAG
>CAYIFD010000071.1:2120-3320 GCA_964362595.1 uncultured Candidatus Saccharibacteria bacterium | reverse complement strand
TAGGCACGGCCCTGGGAGAATTTCAAAACACGGTATCAGCCGGGATTGTCTCCGGCCTTTCACGGTTTATAACCGCCATGACCGATATGGAGGGGCATTCGGAGCGCCTTAGAGGATTGATCCAGACGGATGCGGCCATAAATCCGGGAAATTCCGGAGGGCCACTAGTTAACTTACAAGGAGAAGTAATTGGCATCAATGCTGCCGTGGTATTCGGGGCACAAAACATCGGTTTTACCATTCCCATAAATAAAGCCAAGCGAGATCTGGAAGAACTCAAGAAACATGGAAGAATTCGCCGCCCCTTTTTGGGAGTGCGTTATGTTTTACTAAATCCCCTTGTCCGCAAACGTTTTCGGGTTACTTCCGAGCAAGGAGCTTATGTTCTGCGCGAAGGAATTCCCGGCAGACCGGCAGTACTGCCCGGATCGGCTGCTGCCAAAGCCGGAATCCGCGAAACCGATGTAATTTTGGAAATAAATAATACCTCTATTAATGAGAAGGCGGGGATTGAGGACATTTTGGAAAAAATTTCCATCGGCCAGAAAGTGCCGGTGAAGATCCTTCGCAAAGGAAAAGAGCAGTTTCTCACCATGGAGGCCGAAGAACGAATCGCAATTTAATCAAAATAAAAATCCCCAGATTTGATTCTGGGGATTTTTATTTTTGTCTGCGCCGTTTATTTACTTAACACCTCTTGAATCTTCTTTACTATCTCCGGAAGAGTAAAGTTTGCTTTTACCATGTACCCCATCACTCCCAGGCGCTTGGCTTCATCCATATCCGGCCCCTCGGCAATATTGGAGAGGATCATCACTTTGGTCGCCCTTCCCTCGGGGCTCCTCCGCACATTGCGCAAGGTATCAAACCCGTTTTGATCAGGAAGCAATAGGTCCAAAAGGATAAGGTCCGGTTTGTTTTTCTCAAAAAGAGCTACTCCTTCCGAACCGGTCTTGGCCGTAATAACCTCAAACCCAGCTTGCTCCAGGTCTTTAGCCAAAAGCTCGATCATAAAAACATCGTCTTCCACCAAAAGTATCTTTTCTCTTTGCGCTTCTCCGATCATAAGTTTATCTTATCTGTCCACTGTATATTACTAAAGCGCAGTTATCCACACCAGGAAGTAGAACTTTTGCTGATGCCGCAAAGCGGCACCTGTTGCGAAGCGGCAAAAGTTTCACTTCCTGGCACAGAAAGAAA
>CAYIFD010000071.1:0-2020 GCA_964362595.1 uncultured Candidatus Saccharibacteria bacterium | reverse complement strand
AAAGCGGCACCTGTTGCGAAGCGGCAAAAGTTTCACTTCCTGGCACAGAAAGAAAAAATGGGCGGATGATGGGATTTGCCACGTCATTCAACGGGCATCCGGTCGAATGACTGGATGAACCCTTAACTATAAAATCTTGGGTGTCCAGAGGGAATCGAACCCTCGTGACCGCCTCCACAGGGCGATGCTTTACCACTAAGCTATGGACACCATAAGCCGCTCCTTTTCTACTTTATAATGATGCACCAGAAAATGACAATTATGACAGAGCCAGCAAAGATTACTTATTCTATTATTTTTACGGTTATGGTCAAGGTGGTGAACTACTAAGGTTACTATATTTTTGACTCCGCATAGGGCATATAAGTAGTATAAACCCAATGGATACAGATGGTAAGTAAAAGGTTTCAGTTATTCCACAGTCTGGTGTGTTAACATAAATCGGCCTTGACTAGTTTCGTAAATTTGTAATGTACCTTTTTCCGATGTATTCTTTCCCTATGAAGGAAACAGAAAATAACCGAAAGATATCAAAGGCCAAAAAAGTAGCCGCTAAACTTCCGGGCGGTTTTCGCGATTACGGACCAGCGGAGGCCATTGCCCGGCAGCGCCTGATTGAAACCATCCGAAAAACCTTCGAGGATTTTGGCTTTGATCCTTTGGAAACGCCGGCGGTGGAGCGGACCGAGGTACTCCTTGGAGGAGAGGGAGAATCGAACAAAATCATCTACAGAGTGATTCCGGCCGTACGCGGTATAAAACAGGGATTCAGAAAAAACGAACTCGCGCTTCGTTTTGACTTCACCGTGCCGTTGGCCAGATTCGTGGCTGCCAATCCAGAACTTCCCAAACCCTTTAAACGATATCAGATTGGAAATTTGTGGCGCGGAGAAAGCCCTCAAGTTGGGCGCTACCGTGAATTCATGCAAGCCGATGTTGACATTGTCGGCTCCTCCTCTATGGAGGCCGATGCCGAGATCATCACTGTGCTTTACAGGACTTTAAGAAATCTGGGCGTAAATAACTTTCTTATCAAAATAAACAACCGAAAAATTCTGGACGGCTTGCCGCAATTTGCCGGCTTTCCTCAAAAAAAATTGTGGGAACTGCTGCGGATTATTGATAAGAAAGGCAAAATCGGAGATGGTGCCGTAAAAAAGGAAATCTCCCGGCTTCTGGAAAAAGAGGCGCAGACAAAAGTGGACGGCTTTCTTGCCTTGCAAGGCGAAACCCGGACGAAACTTGCCGGAGCAAAAAAACTTTTTGTAGGGAGTGCCGCAGCTGAAGAAGGAATCAGGGAACTTGCGGAGATCGCCGAGAACCTTACTATCGCCGGAGTGGAGCAGAAGTATTGGGAAGTGGATTTCTCTATAGTCCGCGGGCTTGGCTATTACACGGGCCCGGTTTTTGAAACCATACTTTTGGATAAGCCATCCATCGGCAGTATTTCCTCGGGAGGGCGGTACGATAATCTGGTCATGTCTTTTACCGGCCAGAAAATTCCAGCGGTGGGCGTTTCCATAGGAGTTGACCGAGTCTGGGCGGCTTGGGAAGGTCTTGGTACGGTTAAGAAGAAAAAAACTTCAACCAGAGTTCTTATCCTCAATCTATCGCCAGAATTTAAAAACGACTACCAGTTATTTGCCCGGAGAATTAGAGAAGCAAATATCAATACGGCGCTCTATCTGGGAGACGATCGCGCTTTTCAGGCCCAACTTGCCTACGCGGTTAAAAAAGAAATACCTTACCTGCTAATTTACGGAGAGCAGGAGCGGCAAAAAGGGATGGTAACGATAAAAAACTTGGTTACCCGCGAGCAGAAAGAAGTCCTGAAAGCAAATATCACTCAATACTTTAAATGAATCCCAATGTCGCCCCCACCAGGAATTGAACCCGGATCAACGCCTTACCTGCCCGCCGTTGCCTTCGCAGTATTCTTGAATTAGTCCGAACGCACTTTTCCGTAAAAATCCCCCCGCGAAAATTCGGAAAGGCGGCGGAGCCGCACCGCTGACAATTT
>CAYIFD010000070.1:0-3368 GCA_964362595.1 uncultured Candidatus Saccharibacteria bacterium | reverse complement strand
GTTATTCACTCGTTACCCTCAATATCTCCTCAATGGAAGTCACTTTTTGTGCCGCACGAATAAAGCCCTCCTCCAACATTGTAAGCATTCCCTCTCCTCGCGCTCTTTTCTCAATCGCATCGGCGGTGGCGTTTTTAACTACCAGCTCTTTAATTGATTCTGACATCTCCAGTACTTCATGGATGCCTATCCTGCCCTTGTAGCCATCCGGGCACGCTTCGGTCTTAGTCGGACGTCCCCACTCCACTTTTTCCAAAATGGTCTTGGGGTCAATTACTTTCTCCTGACGTAGAACTTCCCCGGCCTGGTCCAGGTCCAGGTCTTTCTTGAAACTGGCAATTTGGCTTGCGGTGAGATTGTAGGTTTCGTGTTCTTGGCAAAGACGCCTGACAAGCCGCTGGGAGAGGATAGCCGTTACCGTGGAGGCGATAAGAAATGGCTCAACTTTCATGTCAAGCAACCTCGGTAGAGCGCCGGCCGCGGAGCTGGTGTGAAGTGTGGAGAGAACGAGATGGCCAGTTAGGGCCGCGTTTATGGCTAGCCCCGCGGTCTCATTGTCGCGGATCTCCCCCACCATAATAATATTTGGATCCTGGCGCAGCAGCGACCTTAAGCCGTTAGCAAAACTTAAGCCGATGTCGGGTTTGACCTGGGTCTGGTTTATTCTTGGGATTCTATATTCAATCGGATCTTCCACGGTGGAGATATTTACCGCCGGGGTGTTGAGCATCTCCAGGATTGTGTAAAGCGTAGTGGTCTTTCCGGAACCGGTTGGACCGGTGGCAAGAATTATGCCGGTGGGACGTTTAATAGCCCTATGCACTCGCTCTAAATTACTTCCCCAAAACCCAAGTTCTTCCAAGGTATAGCCCTTTACGGTTTCGGGCAAAAGACGCATAACGATTTTCTCACCGTCAAAAACCGGCAAAATGGAAACGCGAAAAGAGATGCGGTATTCGTCTGTCTCAATTTTGAAACGTCCGTCTTGGGGAAGCCGGTGTTCGTCTAGCTTAAGGTTAGACATTACTTTGATGCGCGCTACTATTCCGGTCGTAATCTGCTGGGGCAGAGTCATGGCATCATGGAGAATACCGTCAATGCGATAACGAACCATTACCTCTTTTTCGGTTGGTTCTATATGTATATCCGAGGCGCTTTGCAGGATGGCGTGGCGGATCAATGTATCCACAATTTTGATTACCGGCAAGTCCTCGGCAAGTTTCTTTAGCTCCTCGGCCTCCACTTCTCTTACCTCCCCGTCTTTTGCCACTTGCAGGGTGTCGGTTTCCTTTTTAAGAATTTCGCCAAACTCCGCTTCCAGTGTTTTCTGATACTGCCGAATAGCGTTTTTAATGGACTCCGCGGTGGTAATACGGGGAAGCAGGCGCAGGCCGGCCGTTTTTTTTATGAACTCTATGGTGGGCAGATCCTCGGGATCAAGCATGGCCACCTCCAGCTTCTTGCCATTTTTTTTGAAGGCGACAATGTTGTGCTTTCTGGCGATGGGTTCCGGAATTATACGCAACACTTCGGGATCAATGGTGGTTCTGGAAAGATCAACAAAAGGAATTCCAAGTATATAGGCCTCTAGCCTGTTCAACTCTTCTTCTTTGAGAAGATCTTTGGCCAGTAAAATGTCTCGGATGGGTTTTCCGTTTTTTTGAGCTTCCGCCTCGGCTTTCTTGAGCTCGCCAACGGGCACCAGTCCGGAATCCAGAATAAAGGCCTTCAATCGAGGTTCTTCTATGCGCATGCAAAGGTTGTTAAAATTTACAAGCCCAGGGCGCAGTGCAAGCTCCTGCTTGCACCCCCACCTTTCTTCAGAAAGGAGGGGGTGAGCACCCCCTCCTTTTGCGCTTCGCTGGCGAAAAGGAGGGGGTAAAGCATTTCTTGCCAAAAATAGTTCGCCTCGAGCTCCTATTTTTGGAGAATATGCTTTATTTTTTCTACCACTTCACCCAACCGATAATTAGTTTTCACTAAATAGGTGGTTGCTCCAAGCTCCAAAGCTCGTTCCACGTCTGCACTTCCTTCCAGATTTGATAGGATAATTACAGGAATATTCTTAATAGCCGGATCCTGCCGGATCTCACTCAAGACCTGGAATCCGTCTATTTTAGGGATGACCAAATCAAGCAATATAATATCGGGCCGTTCTCGCTTGGCCAGAGCCAATCCCAGCTCGCCGTCGAGCGCCGAGAAGACCTGGAATCCTTCTTCAGCAAAGACCTGGGTAGCCGCTCTTTGCAGAGCGGATTCATCTTCAATAAAAAGTATCTTTTTCACCGCGAATATACACTAATCTCCACAAATCGCACTAATGATTATTCGTAAAATTTGTGGGGCATTCGTGTTAATTAGTGATTGGCAAAGTGAACCAAAAAGTGCTTCCTCTTCCCTCCACCGAGTCGAATCCGACCTTGCCGCCAGACGCTTCCACAATTTCTTTGGTTATATAGAGTCCGATTCCAGTGCCGTGGGTCTGTTTATCGGTTTTGTTAAGATTTCCCACCCTGAAAAATTTCTCAAATATCCTTTTTTGCAAATGCTTGGGGATGCCAATACCCTCGTCTCCGACCAGGACCCGCAAATAAGAATTATTTTTGGTTATACTAACCTTGATAGTGCCGCTCTTGACCGTATAACGGATGGCGTTGTCTATAAAATTTTGAGCCGCGATCCCGATCCGTTCCCGATCGGCGGTAAGCAGAGGTAATCCCGGCTCTTCTACAAGTTCTAAACGGATATTGGAGGCCTCGGCGTATTTGCGGAAATTATCCAGAATCCCTCGGACAAGCTCAACTAAAGAAAAAGTTTCCTTGCGCAAGATAAAAGTGCGGGCCTCAATACGGCTGACCTCCAGGAGAGAATTGACTAAAGAAATCATATTTTCCGTAGTGGCGTGCAAAGTTTGCAGGAAATTATAGTTATTTTCTTCGTTCTGTCCCCCGGCCGGATTTATCTGCCGCTCCAGCACATCCACCGTCCATTTGAAGATGGAAAGTGGCGAGCGAAGCTGATGGGAAACCAGGGAAATAAAATCGGACTTCAAGCGATTGGTCTCGGCGATTTTATTGAATCCGGTGATTATCGCGCCTCCTATAATCAGGAAAAGAATGGTAATAAAGATAACAATAAGAGCGGCCAACTCCGGCTCTTCCACATAGCGGGAAGCCAAAATATAGGTGGCGACCATGGATACGACGGTGATGAGTCCCATCAGTAAAAATAGAAAGGGCGGGCATTGCCACAGTTTCCATCCAAGCTGCCGGCATTCCGCCAGCGGATTCAGTTTGCTAACGATAGAAAGCATTGATTTAAGTATAACAAGCGGAGGAAATTTCACAATTTGGGAATGTTGATAACTG
>CAYIFD010000069.1:0-3448 GCA_964362595.1 uncultured Candidatus Saccharibacteria bacterium | reverse complement strand
CCTCTACCTACCTTTCCGTCACCACCCACGCTTCCACCTCCCAACTCCTGGTATCCACTGGCCTCGGAGTAGGTATCTCCACCTCCACCACCGGCTCCCTGGAAGTAACAGGTTCAGCCCTCTTTGGCGACTCCATAGATGATATATTCAATTTGAATTCCGGCTATCTATCCTTTGCCAACCGAGCCACCACCTCCATTCTCTCTTCCAACGCCGATTCCTTTGCCATAGCCACCACCTCCTCCTCCATCCCTTTACTCAAATTTGACACCCTCAATACGAGAATAGGCATAGGAACTACTACTCCGGCCGAGTTTCTCTCCATAGCATCCACCACCTACATAGCAGGAGCATTAGGAGTAGGAAGAACCGCCACCTCCTCAGGAACGATAGTAGCATCATCCATTATCAATATCCTGGGATCAGGCACCTCAACCTTTACCAATGGAATCAAGCTCACTTCAGGATGTATCCTCGGAGCGGATAACACCTGTGTGGGAGGAACTCCTGCAGGCACCGATGGCCAGATCCAATACAACAACTCCTCTCAATTCGGAGGAGCAGGAAACTTCGTCTATGACGATACCAATACGAGAGTAGGTATTGGCACCTCTACTCCAGGAGCTTTATTCTCCCTGGCTTCCCTTACTCCTACTACTAATGCCTCCTTACTGCTCTCAGGGATCAATATGATTTATGCGAGTTCTTCGACGACGACGATACCTTCATCCATCAACTCCCTTTCCTTTGCCACCTCCACCCAAGCAGGCAACCTCTCTATCCTTTCCCTAGACGGTTCTTCAACTTACGGAAGAGTGGGAGTAGGCACCTCCACCCCAGGAGCCCAGCTTGCCGTAGAGAACCTGGGTACTGGAGCGGGATTCATAGTGTCTGATCAAGCTAATGATACTACCCCTTTTGTTATTGACGCTTCGGGCAACGTCGGCATCGGGACGACGAGTCCGGGAGAACTTCTCTCTGTGAGTTCCTCTGGAGGTGACTCAGCCTACTTTGCCGGTGATGTTGGAATTGGTACTATAAACCCAGAAGGCTTGTTAGATATTGTGGGGGATTTTAATGCTAGCTCCGTACAGTTTAAAGACAATAGGGCAGTTGCTGCTGATGTCGGCGGAAGATTAACTCTTTTGGGTACTAGCGATACTGCGGGTAACATCTCTACTTATGGCGTTATCATCGGCGGAAAGGAAAACGCTACGTCTGGAAACTACGCTTCCTATCTTAGTTTCTCGACGCGTATAAACGGCGGAGCTATAACCGAGCGAGTGCGTATTAGCTCGGCTGGCGACGTCGGCATCGGGACGACGACGCCGGGGGGAACCTTGGCGATGAGGGGGCCTGCTAGCGCTAGCCCGAGCCTTCTTGTCTATGCAGGCGCGACTGATGCGGGAGCAGACTTTTTATTGAGAATCGCTGACACCTTCAGTACTGATCCCAATACGGGTGGTCCTGTAACTATTGGACTCACAAACGATATAAGCAGCATTGGACTTTGTTACGCCGGTACAGACCCTGCCGCTAATATGACACGACCAATCGGCGACTGCACCGGCACTCCCAGCGACTACGCCGAGGTCTACCCCGTAGAACAAGGCACCGAATACGGCGAAATCGTGGTTCTGGGAGACAACAGTAAAATGGTCGAATCCTACGGAGCAGATATTTCAGGAACAGTAAGCTCCACCACCATAGAAGGGTACATCCCCGAACTCAAACGCTCCGCCAAGGCCTATGACCAAAGAATAATAGGTATTACCTCCAATAACTGGCATGACTTCACCTCGGCAGGTAAGGAATCTTTGCCCGAAAACGCAAATAAACTCCCTGTTGCTTTAAATGGCCGCGTCCCGGTCAAGGTCTCCACCGAATCAGGCCCCATCAGTATAGGAGACCGGATTACTTCCTCCTCTTTACCCGGAGTAGGTATGAAGGCCACCAAGGATGGAGTAACGGTAGGAATTGCCTTGGAACCATTTGACGGCTCCGAGGGCGTTGAGGTCGAACCTCCGCCGCAGGCGCCACCCGAGGTTCGACCTCTCAAAACCGGCAAAATCCTCATCTTCGTCAACCTCGGCTACTCCAAGCTTGACGATAACCTTCAAGGTCTCACCTCCCCGGGAGGAGAGACCTTAGCGACTAACGCTTGGTCCGTTGACCAGCAATCCGGCGAAGTGAACGTCTCCTTCTACGGGAACATAAACCTGAATGGAAACTACATCTTAGACGTCGGCAAAATCACCGGCTACCTCGGGAAGTGGAGCGTTGATGAGGGGGGAAATATTACTGCCGAAACAGTTACCACAAAAAAACTCTGTCTTGAGGAGGTTTGTATCGAGAAGTCGCAATTGAAAACTCTTCTGCAAAACGCCGGTTTGTTTCCGGGAGAACAGACGTCCGCGTCCTCGCCAGAATCGCAACCGGCGATAGAAACATCGGAAACATCAACAACTACGGCGACGAGCACAACTCCTTGATCCAATGGCTAATATTTGTTATGCTTTCTATATGGCTAAATCTCTTATTATCTTGCCCAAAAGCGTTCATACCCTTGTACGTAAAGAAGTCGTGGATGTAATGCGGGAGGTACTTAGCGATCCTGACGCAGGTGCGGAACTTGCCCCGAGTTTTATTGTCCGGGTTAAAAAATCGCTCCAGGACAAAAAAGCTGGAAGGGTTACTCCGCTTTCCAAAGTGTTCAAACAATACGGCATTTAACTCATGGCCGATTTGAATAATTGGCAATTTGAAATTACTGAAACCGGCAAGACAGATTTGGAGAGGTTGGATGATGTGACGCGGCAACGAGTGCTGGAAAAACTCGAGTGGTTTACGGAGAACTTTCAAAATATTACACCCCTCCCGTTGGGCGGCAGCTGGAGGGGATTTTTTAAATTGCGTGTTGGCGATTGGCGCGTTGTCTATAAGGTTGATCATGATGCTCATCAGGTCACAGTACACGTAGTTGATAATAGAGATGGGGTTTATAAGCGGAAGAGACAATAGTTTGCGACCGCGCTGTTATGTTTAATACCGACGCCGTCATTTTAAAAAAAATTGACTCCGGGGAGGCGGACGCCCTCTTTATTTTATACACCAAAGAATACGGCAAAATGCGTGCCTTGGCCCAAGGAGTTAAGAAAGAAGAAGCGAAATTAAGGGGGCATCTTGAGCCGCTGAATTTAACGAGTGTGAGTTTTGTTCTCGGGAAAAATGGGGAGCGTTTGACGCACGCGACCCTGAAAAACCACTGGCCGACCATCAGAAGTAATCTTGGGAAGCTGCAGACGGCCTGTGTCATGGCGGATTTGATTGAAAGAAATACTATGCCGGGCGAACGGGACAGTGCCTTGTGGGAATTTTTGACGGAAAGTTTTGGGGCGCTGGAGTGCCGCGGCGGAGACGAGTCCCTCTTGCCTAAATTCCGGCAGGG
>CAYIFD010000068.1:0-3474 GCA_964362595.1 uncultured Candidatus Saccharibacteria bacterium | reverse complement strand
TTTGTTCGGATCTTCGTATTCTTGATAAAGTTCGTGAGCTTTGAAGGACATATTTATATATAATAATTATAAATCTTCCGTATACTTTAAAATAACTTTTTGAACAGCTCCTGGCAATTTTTTAATATCTTCAATAACTTCGGCGTCTGGCTTATAGGTTTCCTTAACGGCAACTCCGGATTCGGTCATGCCAAGTCCCAACGTGATTACTCCCTTTTCGCGTAATTTTTTAAGCACAATTTGCACGCGGTTTGAGTCTTGCGAATCTCCATCCGAGAGCACAACTACAACTTTTCTTCTCGATTTTTCTCGAAGAGCCCTCTCATCTTCCGGCGTAATAGAATTCAAAACTTTCTCCAAGGAAAGAAAGTCCGGGGTTCCACCGGAAGCTTTGTGCAACTTTTTCCAAACGGCAATTCTATCTTTTTCAGAAAGAGTCGGGGATAATGGTTTTAGTTCGGCGTCTCCAAAATCTCCAAATGCCCTGGTTTCTGTTCTTACTTGAAACCCGAGAGATACGCCGCTTTCATATTCGGCTTCTTCTATCTCTTTTTGAAAGTCGGCTAAGGATTCCAAAAAGAGGAGCTTTGATTTACGATCCATATCTAATTTTGATCCTTCGGTCATGGAACCAGAAAGGTCGTTAATCAGCGTCATATCCAATGCTCCATAACTTGGCTCTTCTTTGGTTCTGGCCTCTATCTCGTGAAAGGCGCGCGGCTTCCCTCCGGTTTTAGATTCAACGTAGGCTTCGGTTAAAATTCCTTCTTCCAGCTCTTCACCTTTTTCCTCCAATTGCGGCGAAAGCTTCATCCGCACTCTTAAACGTCTCGCTACGATTTTTTTGAAAATTTCGCGAAGTTCTGCTACAAGCGGCGCAATTTCCTTATATTCTTCGCGGTAACCCAAAACATCTTCTGCATCTATACCGTGTTCTTTTGCCCACTCTTCTAAGATTTTTTTATCTAGCGATGGCTCTCCGCCTTTTCTTCCCCCAATCTCTTCAATGGCTTTTTTGAGATTTTCCTCGTCTTTCACGGAAAGCGGCTCCGGATGAGTTTTTTCATAATCTTTATATTGTTCCTTAAATTTCTTCTCAATCGCTTCTCGAATGGCGCGATCATTTGATCCTTTCTTGCCGGCAGACGAGAACTCTTGCTTGTTTTTTTCTTCGCCTTCCCCAGATTTTTTTGGTTTCCCGCTTTTTCCGCTTTTCTTTTCTTCCTCAACATCTTTCTCATAAAGATCCATATATATCGGCTCAACGATGTTTTTCATGATACGGAGTCTGTCTTTGGTATCAATAGTTGGGGTTGTGACTAAATCTAAAATATCAATTTTATCTTTTCCGAAATTGCGAAGTTTCTCATAAATTTGCCTTATTTTTTCGTCCACTTGCGCATCCTCTTCAGGGACCATGGCTTCACGTATAAAACCGTATACAAATTGCACATGCAAAGCATTGTCCCGATAGTCTGTTTTTGGAAACTGCTTTTCTTTATATAATGTGGTCTTTGTTTCTTCCAGAAACGGAAGTTCTGCTACAATGCGCCGATTACCCAGAACATCTTCAAAAATATTATGCAAAAGTCTTAAATGCGGACGAGATCTTAAACGCCCTCGATCTTCATGCCATTCTTTGAGCATAAGTTCCGGCTCTCTTAAAAATTCGCCATAATGGGCCATAAGTTCATGGGTTGTTGCAAAAAGGGCTTCTTTTAAGGTATATCCTCGCTCTGTAAAAAATTTGGGGTCGTAAATAAGTTTTTGGTGAGTATAGTCAAAAGCCCAAGTATGCCCGGGGACTTCGCCTTTCTGGATGGTAATGTCTCCTTTCATGCCGTAAGAAGCCAGAATTTCGGCTTCTTTATCAAAAAAAGATTCCAGCTCTTTATCTGCGGCCGTTTCCTTGGTTAGCTCATCGATTTCAATATTATCGTTTTTTGTGGCAAATGTTTCTAACATATTTTTTTAAAAAATTTTTAAAACCAAACCAAAGAATCAAAAGACAAAAATTAAAGTTACAATCTGCGGGAAAGGGAAACGCCGAGATAGCCATACCGAGCGTCAGGATAACACCTGCGGCCGAGCACGCCCCTCGCGTCGAAAGTACCGAGAGCCACGAGGCGGCCGTCGGGGTCCAGTGACGCGGCCCATGTGTATTTATCTGAAAGCAAGCGCTCGTTGTTGGCGTCGTAATACATCGCCAAATCATATATCGTTTCGGGAACGGTTTGTCTGGTCAATTTAGTGATCTTCAGCTCGAGAAGTTCTTTGGCCGCTTTTTGCCAATCGTCATTCATAAGCTTGGCCAACTTGTCCTTTTTGAACTCAAATTCCGCTATCGCTTTTTCGTATTCCTCCGGCATATCCATTCCCTTGAATGCCTCGTTTTTGAGCGTTGCGATGATGACTTCCGTCTGCTCTAAATAATTTTTTCTTAAACTCTCCGGCAAGACGTCTTTTGACACCAAAGCCCATCCCATGCGTGGCGCTTCTTTCATAAAGAAATCTTCACCAATCCAACTTTTCCAACCATCGGCCGAGTTCAGCAGTTCGCCCATTCCCGCGTCTTTCCATCTTTTTGTCAGGATATTAGTCATGGCTTCCAGCGACATGGGTTTGCCTTCGGCGGTTTTGTCAACTCGCAATAAAAGCATCTGCCCAAGCTTTTCGGCTCGTTCAAGTTCTTCAACAGAAAATGGAATTTCCGGAACCTCCGCCAATGGCACGCCGAATGTTTTTTCTACGGCTTCAGGACCAAGAAAGTTTTTGCCAAACAACTCCTTCATTTCTTGAAAGTTCACTGTTTCTTTCCTAGTCCCTAACCCTTCCTCTTTAGCGTCTTCCAAGGCCCTTTCAACCTTCTTTTCGGTAGAGGTTTTGTATTTGTTCGGATCTTCGTATTCTTGATAAAGTTCGTGAGCTTTGAAGGACATATTTGTGAGAGAGCAATTAGTTTTTACCCTGCCATTGCTTGAGGGTTTTAGCAGATAAACCCTGAATATTAAATTCTTCGGGCTCCGTATCTTTAAAAAATTTATTTGCCGTAAAAACTTTTACCATGTTTTCTCTATCTTTGGCGGCTCTTCCGCTAATTTCGGCTTTCCTGAAGAACTCTCTCAAAACCACTTTTTCTAGTGGCTCTTCAAAATCAGATGCTTTCCATGATTTCATTATTTCAATCTGATCTTTTAGCGTAATTACAAGTTCACGGAACGCCAAGTGATCGGTGCGGGCCAAGGTTTCTTCCGCGCCATCGCGGATGCTCAAAGTAAAATCCTCCTGAATTTTCCGGCAGGCTTGCGCGAACCTTTTAAGCTCATCGGCTTTCTTAGGAGCTTCTTTTGCATCCCATTGGATTTCTCCGTATCTATTGGCGAGCACGGCTGCCAAAATTTTAAGAGTTTCCGGCGCAATATATTTGCCGTCTTTATCTTTTTTGCCCAAATCCAAATAATGAATTTCTCTTGC
>CAYIFD010000067.1:0-3489 GCA_964362595.1 uncultured Candidatus Saccharibacteria bacterium | reverse complement strand
CTTCGGCCCGGCGCAAAAAAAGCTTGTCCCGGGAGATCCTTCTCTTGAGGTATGATGGAATAAGAACACGAGAGTATAAAAGATGTGGCTCGTCCGATACGATAGCAATTGTCGCCGTGGGATGCTTTTCTCTTATGGTCTCGGCTGCCGTAACCCCGGCAATCCCGCCGCCAACGACTAGGTATTCATAAGCGATCTTGGCCATAAATCATTTGGCCCTTTGGCCGCAATTTTTACAAATCTTCTCGCCGGTCGCGGTATTTTTATATAAAGGATGGCGGCACCGCGAACATTGTTCCGTCGTCAAAATCTCTGAACCTTTCCTAAAGTTATCTTTATTTTTTGACTCCATTTTGGGCATCATAGCATGAATTCGCCCAAACTAAAATCCCCTAAAGGGGATTTTAGTTTGGGGTTAGCGACCCCGGAAACCTCCTCGCGGACTATTGTCTCTGCGAGGATTCATTTCGCGGAAGCAATCCCGACAGTAGACATCGCGTCCGGCCGTGGGCTGGAACGGCACTTGAGATGCCGCACCGCATTTGGAGCAGGTGATGTCAAACATCGGACGATCGCCGAATCCGCCTCGCTGATCTTGAAAAGCCACTTTACTAGTGACAAGTGACAAGCGACACGCGACATAGTAAAACTTGTCTCCTGTTTCTTGTCTCCTGTTTCTTATTATGAACGACCTCGCTCTTCTTAAAACTAAACTGGCCTTTCAATACCAACGAATGATATTTGGGCCTAAGGGGTTTTAATACTAAGCTATTTAGGAAGTATAGCATAATTGGGACAAAATTGCAACAGCGCTCTAAAGGATGCGGGCTATATCCTGAAAAGTGACCAAAATCATGAGCATAATAAGAAGCACAAATCCTACGGTGTGAACCATATTTTCAACCTTGGGATTGATCCTGCTGCCTTTGAGTTTTTCCAATAGCAGAAAGAGAATTCTTCCTCCATCAAGCGCCGGGATGGGCAGGAAGTTTAGCATGGCCAAGTTTACCGAAAGTATGCCGACAAACTGCAGGAAGAAACTTATTCCGAGAACCTGGGAATCCTTGGCAAAAAAGAATATTCCTACCGGGCCCGAAACTGCCACTCCGGTTCTGCCTTCCGTAAAAATTTCTTTTACTATCATGCCCAATCCCCGCAGAGTAGTAAGCACGCTTCGCCCTACTGTTTTGGCCCCCTCAAGCGGGGCCAGGTACCAAGAAACTCTCACCATTTCCAGACGCCCGAGAGCAATACCCAGCGGCCCTTCTCCTTGAGGTACGTTGATACGGGGAGTTATCTTAACTTCACGGATCTCGTTTTCTCGGCGTACCGCCATAGTTATTTCCTCTCCCCGGTAGGCGTCTGTAAACTCCAGGATATCTTCCTCGGATTCAACCAGGAGCGAAAGCCCCTGACCGCGCATTTCCAGCACCTCATCTCCAAAGCGAAGTCCTGCCCCTTCGGCAGGAGAACCAGGCAGAACCGTAAGTATGGTTACAGGAATGCCTTGGGCATTATCTTGGGCCAATTGTGGAACTCCCAAGCCGGAGCCGATACTGAATAAAACCCAAGCCAGCGCCAGATTCATGAATACTCCCGCCGTAAGAATGATAAACCTTTGCCAGGCGGGTCTGGCAACAAAGCTAGACATCTGTCCCTCTCCTTCTCCGTGCTCGCCAAAAATCTTCACGAATCCTCCCAGGGGAAACAGGTTAAGCGAATAATGAACTCCGTTTCTTACAAAAGAAAAAAGCCGCGGAGGAAATCCAAAACCAAACTCCTCCACTTTTACTCCCAATTTACGCGCCGAATAAAAATGTCCCCATTCGTGAACCAGAATGAGCACGCTGATTACAATAATAACGAGGATGAAGGTTGCCATGCTATCTCTTTATGTATCCCGTATGTATTTCCATGCATCAGTAATCCTATATATGACTGAAGCACTTCATGGTCTTTTGAGTCTAGGAGTCTTTTCATCATACGCCGCTTCGTTGCCGTACGCAAAACTCTATGATCCGAAAAATGTACCCAGCCGAGAAAATCAACGCCTGAAGCGAGCGTTTTTATGAACACCTTGTCTGGATGCAGGTTGAGTTTCAGTTGATTTTCAAGATATGTACGAATTTCGAGAATAAGATTTTCAAGCCGCACTCTATCTTCCGAAAATACAATAAAATCATCTGCATACCGGATGTAGTATTTCGCTTTCAGTGTGTGCTTTGCGAACTGGTCAAACTTATTCATACAGATATTGACGAGGAGCTGTGAGGTAAGATTGCCCAAGGGCAGGCCTTTGCCGGACGCGGTGCTCTGGAAACTCCGGATAACCTCGCCCAAAAGCCAAAGCACGCCCTCATCCGGAATATATTGCCGGAGAATGTTCATCAATATATCGTGATCAATGCTTGCAAAGAACTTTTTAATATCGCATTTCAGCACCCAGCACGTTCGAGTGTTGTTCCTGCTTACGATATACCCGAACGCTCGGAATCGGTTAAGGGCTTTGTGCGTTCCTTTCCCAATGCGGCACGAATACGAATCAGCTATGAAGGTTCTGTCAAAGAACGGATAGAGAATCTTGTAGATTGCGTGATGAAGCAGACGATCGCGGACGGATGCCTTGTGAATTGCTCGCGGCTTTGGGTCGTGGATAGCAAACGCTTCGTATCCGCCGTGGCGATAGGCGCGGCTTCGGAGGTTGTCGTGAAGCGCAAGAATGTTATCCATAAGGCGGAGAGAGAATCTCTGCACGTCCCGCTTCCCCCGCTTCCCTTTCACAAACTCTTTCCACGCCTCTAACAGGTTTTCAATGCGTATGATATCCTCGTAGGTATGGCTCAATTGAATTTTCATACGAATGCGTCTCGTAACGTCCCCCCCCCGCAGGAGTTTTGCCAGTGATTGAAAGCACCAAAAGCCTTTACCTGGCATGGTTTCAATATTATCAGATACTGCCAAAAACGCATCGGCATTCATTAGGACAACGGATAGACACAATTTTTGTAGAAGCCGTGGAAGCCATGGTAACCGCGGCCTTCCTTTCGCGGCAGGAAAAACTACCGTATGTTCGCTTGGCGCTTAGAAAAGTAGATACAATCAAGGTGTTTCTCATGATTCTCTGGGAAACTAAATCACTCGACGACAAAAAATATATCAGCCTCTCAAAGAGTTTGAACGAAATCGGCAAAATGCTCGGCGGCTGGAGCGGGCAACTTATAAGACAAAACTCCCCCACTGGTAAGGCGGGGGAGAAATGAAGCGAGTTTCGGACGCCCGCGAACCACCAGTTGTCATTCCAGTCGTTGTCGTTGCGGTTCACGTTCACGTTCGGCTTGTCGTTCCAGCGGTTGAAGGCGGGCCATAGCGTGCACAATACCGTCTCTACCACTGTCCCTCGAATACTCTTGGAACTGTATCGTATTCGGCATCGTAATGCCTTAGTGTCGTGCACCAAGTAGCTTCACTTTTTGAGAGTTCTGCATACAC
>CAYIFD010000066.1:0-3490 GCA_964362595.1 uncultured Candidatus Saccharibacteria bacterium | reverse complement strand
TAATCATTCATGTCTCTCAATTCTAAAGATTTTAAGCCCAAAATCAACCTCACATTTCTTCCGGAGCTTCTATGCCAAGCATGGCTAGCCCTTTGGAAAGAGTAAGGACAACGCCCGCAACCAACACCGCCCGGAGATCGCGCTTGATTTGATCTTTTTCCTGCATTACCGGATGAGAATGATAAAACTCGTTGGCAAGCTGTGCCAAACCATAAAGATAGTTGGCGAGGGCATTGGGAGTATAGTCCTTCAGCGCGTCTTCAACCACTTCCGGCAGCCGCAGTACTGCTGTCAATAGGCGGTGTTCCATTTCGTCCAACGGGGCGCCGGACATCCGCGTTAATCCGCGTACCGTTTCGCGTTGATCCGCTTTTACTTTACGCAGGATGCTTTTCAGGCGCGCGTGGGTATATTGAAGATAAGGAGCGGAAGCCCCCTGGAGATTCAGCATACTTTCCCAATCAAATATTATATCCGAGAGGCGATTATGCGAAAGGTCAAAATATTTAACTGCCCCGATGCCGACGGTCTTGGCGACCTCCGCCTTTTTTTCTTCCGGCAGATCGGGATTTAATTGTTCAACCACGGCCCGGCTGCGGCTTATCGCCTCGTTCAGCACCTCCAGCAGAGGAATCAGTTTTCCTTCGCGAGTGGCAAACTTCTTTCCTTCCGAACCAAGCATCATTCCGAACTTCACATGCTTAAGCTGCCCGGCATGCGCGTAACCAAGAAGTTCCGCGGATCGGAAAACCTGCTCCAGGTGAAAGGTCTGCTGGTTGGCCGCCACATATAAAATCTGATCCGCTTTCCACTCTTTGATCCGGTGGCGGATGGCCGCCAGTTCCCGTGTGGTATAAATGGTGGCGCCGTCCGACTTTTGGATGATTTCCGGAGTATCGCTTCCCGGAATCGGGACAACAACCGAGTCATCTTCTCCCCGCTGGGCCAGGCCGCGATCCAAAGCGTTCTGGATAATATTTTTCAGCTCCGGCTCGTAAAAACTCTCGCCGATAGTATGCTCAATCTTGACTCCGAGAAGCCGGTAAACTTTTTCAAAATCGCGCAGCGACTCGTCCAAAAACCATTTCCAAAGCTTATGATTTTCCGGATCACCTTCCTCCAGTTTCTTGAACTCTCTTCTCCCCTCGTCAAGCAGCCGCGGATCTTCTTTGGCCGCCTGCGAGTAACGCACGTAGAGATTTAGCATCTCGTCTATGGGGTGCTGCTTGATTTTTTCCGGATTCCCCCATTGCTTGTAGGCGGCAATCAGCAAACCGAATTGGGTTCCCCAGTCCCCCGGAAAACTTAGAGAAACGGCCTTGAATCCTGCGGCGCGCAGCAAATTTATTATGGCCTGCCCAATGATGGTGGAGCGCAAATGATGCACCCCCAGGGGCTTGGCGATGTTGGGAGAAGAATATTCCACCACCACGGTCTTACCCCTGCCGATTTTTATCTGTCCCCAGGTTTCCGGCTCCTTAAGCATGTTACCCAGCGACTTCAGCAAAAACTTTTCTGAAACCCAGAAATTTATAAATCCCGGCGGAACTACCGCGGTTCTAAGTTCTAAGTTCTTAGTTCTAAGTTCTTCAGCGATAGCTGACGCAATCTCCAGCGGACTCTTCTTCAGCTGCTTGGCCAGCAACAAAGCAGCATTAGTAGAATAGTCACCGTGCTCCGGGTTCTCCGGTACCTCAACCGAAAAATCGGGAATATCAATTTTCCCGAAATGCAAATGAATGGCTTTGGCAATGCTTTTCTGGATTTCCTCCCGAATCATAACCTCTTCATCCTAACGAAATTTTGCCCAAATTAAAAGATCCGCCTCTGCGGATCATCTGCGGACGGTTGTTGGCTCAACATATTTCTTGTACACCTGCCGGACCAGGTCCGGAGGAAGGAGATCCCAGCCATCCAGCGCTTTGAGACATTTCTCCCACGCGTACTCAACAGGATCCCGGAAGTATCCGAGTTCACCCGCTTCCACCTTGGGTGTTATCCCCCGTCTCTCTCTTTCCCGACATATGAAACGTATTAATCCCCGGAGTGACTTCTTGTCCATGGGCAAAGGCCGAGAACGTATTTCTTCTTTAGCCATAGTTTTCCCTCCTGTCGGGAGTTCGTGCTATCGTTAATAATACCTATGACTGATCTTGCCGTCAACCCCGTATATCAACTTCGACTATTTCCGTGCCGCCACGAGTCAGCTGGCGAGATTTACCCCATTTATTATATATAAAGTCCTCTCCCTAATTCTATGGAAATGAAGCGGCAGTCGAAGTTGTATTACGGGGTCAACCGTCGTGCCCACTTTGACTACGAAATCCTCCAGACCTACGAGGCCGGGATTGAGCTTTTCGGACATGAGGTCAAGTCAATAAAAACCGGACGCATTAATTTAGCCGGGTCTTACGCGGTCATTCGCGCAAACGCGCCCTGGCTGCTCAATGCCTCTATTCCCTCGTATCAAGCCAAAAATACTCCGGCTGACTACGATCCGGAGCGCTCCCGACGTTTACTTTTGCATAAATCCGAAATTAAGGAATTGATTGGCGCCTCGGCCCAAAAAGGATTGACAATCGTGCCGCTGAAAGTGTATACTAAAGGCAATCGCGTGAAAGTATTGATCGGCCTCGGCCGCCATAAAAAGAAGGGCGACAAGCGCGAGACCATAAAGCGGCGGGAAGCCGAAAGGGACATAGAACGGGAAACGAAAGGGGGGTGACGGGGTTCGACGGGTCTTTGAATAAAAGAAATCAAGCCGGAGACGCACAGTATCTCCGCAAATCTTCTGTGCAACAAATAAGTGCAAACTTATTTAACTCCTTTGCTAAGCGACCTGCGTACGCCTTCGCCTAACGGCTTCGGCGCACAAGGATTGCTATAGCGTAAGGTTCACCCTTCCGTAGTTTTATTGCGAAAGAGGGGCATCGGTCTCCTCACACTCGTATGGGAGACAACCGGTGTTATACATCGAGCTTGGTCCCGCCAATGTTCGGTAGGCGGGACGACATAACCGGACACCATTGTCCGCAAGGACTAAACTTGTAAAAAATTTCTTTTGTAAATTGGCTCGGACGGGAGTCCAACTCTCCCCACCTCCAAGGTTAATTATTGGTAACTAGTTACTGGTTAAATCTATCCAAAGACGCTATCGCATAAATCAATACATCCGCGTCTCCCCCATTAGGGTCATTGATGAGGACGGGAAAAACCTCGGGGTCTTGGAGACCGCCGAGGCCTTCCGTCTGGCGCAGGAAAAAGGACTGGACTTGATTGAGATTGCCCCGACTGTCCAGCCGCCCGTATGCCGGATTATGGACTTTGGGAAATTCAAGTACGAGCGCGAAAAGGGCGAGCGCGAGCATGGAAAGAAACAAAAAGAAGTTGAAGTGAAAGGAATCAGGATTGGATTTACTACCGGTAAGCACGATCTTGAACTCCGGGCCAAACAAGCGCAGAAATTTTTGACGGCAGGAGACAAGGTCAG
>CAYIFD010000065.1:0-3498 GCA_964362595.1 uncultured Candidatus Saccharibacteria bacterium | reverse complement strand
ATAGTGGTGGTAATGGGCCATATTGACCATGGCAAAACCAAGATCCTGGATTGGTACCGTAAAACCAAGGTGGTAGAG
Source organism: uncultured Candidatus Saccharibacteria bacterium (assembly GCA_964362595.1). Classification (GTDB taxonomy): domain Bacteria; phylum Patescibacteriota; class Minisyncoccia; order Sungbacterales; family HO2-52-23; genus CAYPPK01. The sequence goes on along the minus strand of CAYIFD010000065.1, from coordinate 3,420 downwards.
CAAGAAGCCGGAGGTATCACGCAGCACATTGGCGCCTTTGAAGTGGAAATCCCGACGCCAGCTAAGGTTGGGTTGGCCCGCCTGCCGGACGGGCAGGGATCCCGACCGCAAGCATCGGGGAAAATAACTTTCATTGATACCCCCGGGCACGAGGCCTTCTCCAAAATGCGCTCCAGAGGCGCTACTGTGGCCGACATCGCCATAGTTGTGGTGGCGGCGGACGAAGGAGTGAAGCCGCAAACCAAAGAAGCAATTCAGATCGTGCGGCAAAACAATCTTCCGTATGTCGTGGCAATCAATAAGATAGACAAGCCCGAAGCCAATCCGGCTAGAGTGAAGCAGCAACTTGCCGAGGAGCAGGTCTTGGTTGAATCCTACGGGGGAAAAATTCCTTCCGTGGAAATAAGCGCCAAAAACGGCGAGCATATGGATGAATTACTGGAAATTCTCCTGCTTATGGCAGAACTAGAAAATCTGCAGGCCAACTTGGAGAAACCGGCTGAAGGAGTAGTGGTTGAAGCGCATATGGATCCCAAGCGGGGTATCACCACCACCCTGCTCTTGCGAGAAGGAAGGATAGCCCGAGGAGATACGGTAGTAATAGGAAGATCGGTGGAAAGTACTAAAATCCTGGAGGATTTTTTAGGCAGGCCGGTGAAAGAAGCAAAGGCCTCTTCTCCGATACGTTTGGTGGGTCTTTCCGAACTGCCGCTGGTAGGTGACACCTTCCGGACATTTGCCAACAAAAGTCAGGCAGAATTCTTTGCCGCTTCCATACCACAAGAAATCAAAGCCGCTTCAGCCAAAATCGCAACGTTGGTGGAAGGAGAGGAGAAGCCGATATTTAACATCATAGTTAAAGCGGATGTAGCCGGGTCCAAAGAGGTCCTGGAAGAATCGCTGAAAAAACTGGCGGGTGATGCGATCGGAGTAAATATCCTCAAAAGCGAAGTAGGCAGCATAAACGAGTCGGATGTAAAAGTGGCGTTTGCCACCAAACTGGTGACTATTATCGGATTCAAAGTGAAGGTGGATGCCTCGGCTCGAGAGCTTGCCCTGCGGGGAAACATTCGGATAGTGATGGGAGAAGTTATTTATGAAATAATTGATGAGGTAAAGCGCCAGATGCAGGAAATGCTTCCCCCCATTATTACCAAAATTGATCTGGGAAAAGCCAGGATACTAAAAATATTCAAGAAAGAAGGCAATAAACAGATCATCGGCGGCAGGGCGGAGGAAGGGGTTATGCGGCGAGGAGCAATGATAGAAATAAAACGCGCTAAGGAGACCATAGGCAGCGGCAATATTATCGGCCTACAACGGGAAAAAAGAGAAGTGGAAGAAGTCGGAAAAGGAGCCGAATTTGGGATGCTGGCCGAGTCCAAAACCGCAATCCAGGCAGGGGATGTCCTGGAAGTATTTCAAGAAGAAATCGTCCGAAGGACTCTTTAGCCGCAAAATAATGGCCAGCGATCGGCGCATAAAACAACTTAACATTCTGCTCAAGGAAGAACTTTCCGGAATAATTGACCGAGAAATTGAGTTTCCGGAAAGAACTTTGGTGACTATAACCAGAGTTGAAATATCGCCGGATAAACATTATGCTGCGGTTTTGGTTTCGCTCCTTGGAAAACAACCAAAAGCGGCATTAGAAATTTTGCAGAAAAACGTGTATAATGTACAGAAGCTGCTGAACCGGAAAATGCGAATGCGACCCGTTCCCAAAATTAGTTTCGCGCTGGATAAAGAAGAGCTGAAAAGAGAGAGGATTGAAAAGTATTTAGCTGATTTGAAAAAGAAAGGAGAAATGTAAATGGCGCAGTGGTGAAGAGGTAACACGGCTGTCTGCAAAACAGCCATGCGAGGGTTCGAGTCCCTCCTGCGCCTTTCACAAGTGTGGGCTCGCCCCGTTAGAAATCTATACTATAGAAAATATCATAATGACTTTGGTTGCTAAGAGTTTATGCCCGCTACCTTTACGATACCGAAATAAATTTCTAACGGGGCGAGTGGCGAAATAGGCAGACGCTCGCGGCTTAAAACCGCGTCCTGAAAGGGGTGTGGGTTCGACTCCCACCTCGCCCATTTCGGATTCATTTTATACCTTTAATTTTTTTTCAACCTTTTTTAAAAAAACGGCATTGGTTGCCACAATAATAGATGAAGCAGACATAAGAAGTGCGGCGATCTCCGGCCGCAAAGACCAGCCGAGCGAGTTATAGAACACGCCCGCCGCAACGGGAATTGCCAATATATTATAAATCGCGGCCCAGAAAAGATTTTGCTTCATTTTGATAACTGTTGCCTTGCTCAACCGTATCGCCGCCACGATGTCGTATGGATCCGACTTCATAAGTACAATGTTGCCGGTTTCAATAGCCACATCGGTCCCGGCGCCGATTGCAATGCCGATATCTGCCTGCGCCAATGCCGGCGCATCATTAATTCCGTCACCAACCATGGCGACAAATTTACCTTCATCCTGTAATTTCTTGACATACTTCGCCTTGTCTTCGGGGAGCACTTCAGCAAACACTCGATCGAGACCCAGCTCCTTGCCGATACCCTCCGCCACCTTTGTGTGGTCACCGGTAATCATCACCACCTCTATCCCCAGATTTTTGAGCGCCGCAATGGTTTTTTTAGAGTTTGGCCGAGGCGGATCTGCGGCAGCGACAACACCAGTGAAGATTCCATCAACAGCCAGCAAACTTAATGTTTTTCCCTCTCCGGCAAGCCGATCGAGAATACTTTTCATGGCTTCAGTTACAACACCATTATCTCGAAGCAGTTTTTCTTTCCCGGCTAAAATAATTTTGCCGTGAATCCTTGCTTTGAGTCCGTAACCGGCAATGGACTGGAAATTTTCCATAGGTTTAAGCGGTAAGGCCTGACGCCTTTCGGTTTCCTCAAGAATCGCTTTTGCTAACGGATGATTAGACCCTGCCTCCAAGCTCGCCTCATAGAGCAAAACCTCATGTTCACTAAAATTATTGAAGGCAATAATATCGGTGACTTTCGGCTTTCCTTCGGTAAGGGTACCGGTTTTGTCCAGAATGATCGCCTTAATGCGCGAGGTGTTTTCAAGAGTCGCCGCGTCCTTAATGAGAATATTATATTTAGCGCCAATTCCGGTGCCGACGGCAACCGCAGTGGGAGTGGCCAGTCCCAAAGCGTCCGGGCAAGCAATCACAATGGTTGAGATCGCAAAGGTAAGAGCTGCAAGAAGTCCGACGCCGGCGCCAAAATACCAACCCATGAATGCGGCAAGTCCGGAGCCAATAGCAACGAGCACCAGCCAACCGGCTGCTTTGTCCGCAATGCGCTGGCCGGGAGCTCTGGAGTTCTGGGCGGTTTCAACAAGTTTAATGATTTGCGCGAGAACGGTTTCTGATCCGACTTGGGTTGCTTTAAATTTGA
>CAYIFD010000064.1:0-3550 GCA_964362595.1 uncultured Candidatus Saccharibacteria bacterium | reverse complement strand
TGTCCCACTCCCCTGTTTCGATTTCCGCTTTTGCGTATTCTAGCGCCTCTTCGGCCGCCTTTTGATGTTCTTCCTTTGGCAGGGTATCACCCATGATGCCCACAAACCCCTTGCCCATCTTTGCCAGCTTAAAAGCACCCTTCTTACTTTGTGGAGAACTAAGCTCTCCACAAAGTATTTCTACATTGTCTTCTCCCGACTTCCATGGACCCTTGATAAACTGCACCATCAGGACCTTTTTTCCTTCGCCCACCGCCCGTACGGCCTGTCCCAGAGCTGCCGTCGTCTTCCCTTTTCCATTGCCCGTAAAGATATAAAGCATTGACATAGCCCCTTAAGCTGAAAATATACCAACTCCTTAACCGGCAAAAGGGCTAATCCCCTGGCCGGCTATTTTTATCTCAACTATAACTTAAAACAAAAAGCAGGGTCGAGGCATATTGCCGACAAAAGAATTGGCAGGGCCGCTGAAGTAGGGAACACCCTGCTTTTAACAACTCAAGCTTCCACCGCCACCGAAACCGGCGCCGCTTCTGTATTCTTTTCGGACAAAACCTCGCTCGGATAATCTATTTCACATACTCCGGCAACACAGGCCAGCTCCTGCCATCCTTGGGTCTGGTCATCCTCCTCATAGGCAATAATGGTGGAGAAATCAATATCCGGCATCTTAGTCGCCAGCGCTTTATACTGGTCCTCGGTAATGTCCTCGTAGGGGGCCAACTTATAGACATGGTTGGTGCGGGGCAGGAAAGACAGACCCCCCAGAATTTCCCAATTTTGGTAGAGCCAGTTAGCGGTATCAATCCACTCATTCTCTCCAACGGAAACGGTAACTGAAGGATTATGCTCGGTGAAATTCTCTTTTACGGTTTTCCAGTACTCGAGCTGTTGAAGTGCTGACAAATCATCCTTGAAAATGGAGCCGGAAGGCGCTTTTACCGGAAACTCAAATACATAAGTTGAGGCCGACTGCTCGAGTTGTCCGACTTCCGGATGATAGGGAAATTTTTGGTCCTTAAGCATGTGGAAAAGGGGGTCGGTGGCCGAGATCCGGATGCGCCGAATATAGTACTTGGCATGACGCGGATGCATGCCCGATGAGGAGTCCACCAACTGCGATACCGTTCCGGAGGGTTTAACGCAGGTGGTACAGGTAGAAGGGTTGATGCCAAACTTTTTGGCATATTCGCGATTTGTCTCCACCGCTTTCTCTTTCATCTTGCGCAGGACTTCAGGATCGCGCACCGCCGGACAATCCCATTGCCCGGTGATGGAAACGCCCAGCAGGCGCTCCTCTTCACAATTTTTCTTCCACTCTCGGGAAAGATACTTGAAGTTGGTAAGAGATGACTGATAAGTTCCGAGAACGGTGGCAATTTTTGTTTTCCATACCAATTTCTCCGTTGTATCTTCGGGCCGCGCCACTACTTCGGTCAAATTACATTGGTAAGTCAATACATTTGCGAAAACGGCTTTGTGCTCAAACTGTTCATTAAAGCAAAACACATCGTGTTCTCCCGGCAGTTCAACTATTTTTTTAACCGTCTGGTATTTGCCTTTAAATTTCGCCGCATGCCCATGTGAAGTATCAACACGTTTGCAGGGAATTTCCCGAGCATCAGTAATTTGCAGATAATACAGGTCATGCCTGCGTACCCCCAGGTTAGTTTGAGTACCTTCCCTGTGCAGCAAATTTACGGAGGAACGGATTCCACACTTAGTAAGAAGTAGTTGGAGGGTTCTGGCCCGCTCGTATTCAGAAACATAAAGTCGTACTCCGCCGCTTGGGGTGACCGACCCGTCCGCGTCTGTCATACCTGCAACAAATTCCAGTATAGAATGCCGATTCCAGCTCGCGAGCGTTCGCAGGGCAAGAGGATCACTTTTTAGCGGCGCCATAACCACCGGCGAGAGATTTGTTCGCACCCGCACCTTAGTCTGGTTATATCCGTCAGGCAAATATTCCTTGTGCCTTACTCCAGAAATCAGTAATTGCTTACTTTGCCCGTATAAATCAATAAATACACCGCCACCGTAGATATGACCATCTCCAGCCACGAGTCCCATCTCATAAGCGTCGGGTACTACTGCGCCGCCTTCGTACTTTATTTGAGTCGGTTCTACCTGCAGAGTGTATTTACTGTAGGACATAAGATCTTTTGCCTGGACTTCTTGCCACTGCTTTTGAAAGCGATGCTTTACCGAAAAACGATGATCCAATGTACAGTCAAGATAGGAACCGTCTCCCAAATAAATACGGACTAGTTTTTGTTTCTCACGAGTTTTTCTGGGGATAACATTAGACCACTGTTTGCCGTTCCAAACCTCAATTTTCTGGTTTGCTACCTCACCAATATTTACAATTGCATCTTTTGTAACCATTGGCGTATCTGCGCTTACACAGAATTGCTTGCTTTTCAATACGATCTCACCGCAGGGATTTGTGCCCGCGGTTGCCCAGTCCTTGGCAAACACCTTCCATCTACGTTTGGGCAACTGGGCCTTAAGCCCGCCCCGGTTGAAAATCCCGCGCTCTCCGGAGCCGGATTTGGCCAAAGCAAGCCATTCTTCCAAAAAGGTCTGCGCATCCGGTTTTTCGTTATAAACAGCGGAGTTATTCGCCATGGCACGCTCGGGATGGTTTACGTAAAACTGCCCATCTTTGCCGTGGCGCATTTCCTCGTCATCCAAATCTGATAGGGAAATAAGGGCGCTCCTGCGTACTCCCCCCATTACCACTACCTCCCCGATTTTGCAGATAATGTCGTGAACATCAATGTTGGTGAGACGTTTGCCCTGGCGATTCAATACCCTGGCGCGGCTGAATTCAAGCAAGGCGCGCAGAGGTTCAGGGCCCGAGCTTCTTCCTCCCATGGTTCTCAAACGCGCTCCGGCCGGACGAAGCTTGGAAAAATCAAAAGCAATATCCTTGCCACTAAACCAAGAGCGCAAACCATAAGTCAAAGCGTTCCCCCACCCCTCTTTGCTGTCTTCAATCGCCTGGGTCTTTAGTTTCTTGCCGGTCTGCTTTTTGATCAAAGGAAGTTTTTGTACGGTCTGTGATTCCACCGAGAAGCCAACTCCGGTTCCGCACATCAAGAGATAAAGTATTTCGGCAAAGTCCCCAATTTTGGCTGGCGCTATAAAAGAGCAGTTGTAAGCGCAGATATTGGTTTTCCGCGCCGCCTCGCCCGCACTCCACATGAGCCGCATGGAAGGCATTACTTCTTGGCGCAAAATCGCCTGCCTGATTTCTTCGTATTCCTCTTCCTTCAAACCATTCCCGAGATTTTCCCGCATGAAATTAACGTACCGATCCACGGTTTCAATCCAGGTTTCCCGTCTGTTTTCTTCGTCTATCCAACGTGAGTAGGTGCGGTAGTAGATAAATTCACCTAAGGCATTACGAAAATACTTTTTGGATTCTTGGGTCAGTTTTTGCACATGCTCGGGAATTAATTTCCGCTTCTCCCGCACTTCGGCTCTCTTGGAGCGATACAAAATGTAGGCCTTGGCGGTTTTTGGAAAATCAAGCAGTATCAAGCTT
>CAYIFD010000063.1:0-3853 GCA_964362595.1 uncultured Candidatus Saccharibacteria bacterium | reverse complement strand
TCATTTGCAATAGGATTATTTGGCGGCCCCCCAGGACTTACTACTACTGATGTAGATACCGCAACCTCTGCCGAACAAGGAGAGATAGGAGAAACAGGGCCCGCTCCTGATGCCGAAGCCACCGAGGGACCTACGGCAGGACCGGCCGCAGGAGACGGTGGCGGCTGTTTTAAGGCCGGAACTTTTGTGGCCGCGGCCGTATCCACTGACGGCCGCATAATCTATCGCGAAATCGAGGCCTTCAAGGCCGGCGATGAAGTTTTGGGCGTGGTATTTGACGCTGAAGGAAATCCGGTTTTTAAACCAGCCACAGTTTTGCGACCGCTTGTGCATGAGGCCAAACCGTATCCGTTCTCCCAGCTTACTACGACGGATGGCGCCGCCATTGTCGGAACCAGCAACCACGTTGTTATTACCAGCTCCCAAAATAAAGGCGTTCGCCTGGAGAACTTGACTTCGGGCCGGGCGGTTGTAACCGCCGGTAAAATACCGCAGTGGGATTCGGTTAATAAGGTCATATCTTTGGAGAAGGAAACAGCGGAAGTATTCAACATAGAGACCGCGACCGACAACTACCTGGTGTCCCAGGACGGCAGTAGCTGGGTGCTTGTCCATAACGGCGGCGGAAAGTAATTGTCTAAGCTCATGCTCCCGCGCCGTTTATTGCCTTTGGCATCGTCGCTCCTGATCGGAGCGGCGTTTTGGGTTGAGCCCCTGTGGTTTTTTATAGGCATCGCTTTCATTCCGCTTTTCTTTGCGTTTGACCAGGCCCGTTCTGGACGGGATGTTTTTTTGCAGGCCTTATCGTTCGTTTTGGCGGCATCTCTCATTGTCGGCTACCCTCTTTTAAGCTTCCGGAGCGTGCAGGGCGTTGTTCCCGTAGGGAGCCATATTTATTTAATCACCGCCGTTATCCTGGTTTATTTGCTGTCTATGGCGCTCCTGGCGGCTTTTGCCTTGTGGCTGCCTTTGGCGTTTCCGGGCCTGTCCGCGCAAGCAGGCCTTTCTCGCGCCTGGCGGATTTTTTCCATGCCTCTGGCCTGGGTCGCGTTTGAGGTCGTAAAGACCAAGGCAAGTTTCGGCCTGCAATGGATTTTCATCGGAGAGCCGCTTATTGAATTCGCGCCTTTGGCGATTTTTGCCCGGTTTGGCGGAACATACGCCCTATCTTTTTTCGTGCTCGGATTCAACATCGCGCTTTATGAAAGCACACGATTTTTTCTGCGCCGTCGGCCGGCTCGGCGCGCCTTACTTCCTCTTTCCGCAGTGCTCGCTTTTACTTTCGCATTGGTGCTGGCAGGATTCTGGTATACCCGCTTTGTTGATCCGGCTCTGAAACAAAATACCGACGGGCGGGAACTAAAAGTCGCCATAATCCAGCCCGGATCTGCAGCCGGCTGGGAGGAGCGAGGAGATTTTTTTGACGATCTTCATCGCCGAACGCGCGAGGCGCTCCGGCCGGAAGATATGGCCGGAGCGGATCTGCTTATTTTTCCGGGAGACTACTTCCGCAATATTACCCGTGAAGACCTTGGAAAAAGAAACCTTGCCGCCGAGGTGCTCGGTTTTGCGCCGGAGGTTACAAGCGTACTCATCGGATCCGCCTTGCCCGAAGGAGACAAGCGCTACCAGGCGCTAACGTTGCAGACCCGAGGTTCAAATCCCCAGATTACTTTAAAAGAGATGCTTCTGCCTCTTTCTGATTTCGTTCCGAAATTTCTTAAGCCGATATATCCGGCTCCGAAGGACCTTTCCGGAAGATATGCTTCCGGAGAAAAGCATGTGCTGGTGGCGCTCGCCGGCGGCTTTAAAATCGGAGCGATTGCCTGTAACGAAGAATTCGTGCCCGGACTTGCCGCACGGCTAAAAAAAGAAGGGGCGGGGCTTTTAATTGTTTCCGGGAGCATTGATGATTTTGCCAGTGCCACCGCCTACCGTGAGGCCCTGCGAGCCGCGCGTTTCCGTGCCTTAGAGAACGGATTTTTTGTCATTCAGGCGATGAAAAATGGCGTCTCGGCGATTATTGATCCACAGGGAAAAGTCATTCAATCCTTGGACAAGGATCAAAAAGGAGTGCTTATTGGAATAATTCCGCTATAGATACAAAAAGGCAACGCTGTTCAGAGCGTTGCCGCAAGAAGTTTTTTTAACCCCTCTTCAAGATGCAGGTTGATTTCCCGCCTTCCTTTGCCGTTTAAGGCAGCGCTTGGAATTGGATTGCCAAACACCACCTTTACTTTTCGCCCGATCCTAGGCAGGAGCGATCCGGGTGGGAGCAATTCCACGGCGCCAAGAAGCGCTACCGGCTGTAAGTTCACTTTATAATTTTTAGCAAGCCAAGCCAGTCCCTTTGCAAACCTGGCAAGATCGGTGGGGCTGTTTCCCGAATATATCCCGCCTTCAGGAAAAATCAGGATATTTTCCCCCTGCTCCAGAGCCGCGGATACTTCGCCGAGCACTCGTTCAGCGCTTCCGGGTTCGCCGGCATGACAAATAATGCGGGCCGGCTTTATCAGGTGCCGCCTCCAGCCGCGAAGATGTCCTCCCCAGGCAATGCTCCGTACCGCGGGACTCCTGCCAAGAAAACAATCAAGCGGGCGAAGGAGACGGCAGCCTAAGAGAATCACGAAAGGATCGGTGAAGCTCCTGTGGTTGGCATAAAAGATGGTTGATTTGCAAAAACGCTCCGGCTTTCCCTCCACTTCCAGGCGGTTTAAGACGCGAAAGAATATCTGTCCGGCAACGGTTGCGGCTGAAAGAACTATCCATCGCCATATCTTTTCCATCATTGGCCTCCAATCGTTTTCTTTATGCCAAAGCGTACTAAAACGGACGGCAAAAGTCAACCCGGTTAGAAGTCCGATCTGCTTTCTGCAAAACGGCGAATTGCTTTGGGATATGACTTCTAACGGGGTCAACCTTGAAATCCGGGCCATTATGTGATATACTTGCAACAGACCAGCCCGAAAGGAGGGAAACCATGCGGGCGATAGCTCTAATAGTAGTTCTCGTTCTTCTCGTGTCGCTTCTTGCGGCGCCGGCTCCGGCCGAGGCCTTCTGGGAGCTGGCACTGGCAGCGCTACTAGTGCTGCCAGTTGCAGTGGCCGCGATCATCAATCCCAGGCCGGCCAAGAAGGAGGAGAAGAGGCCGGCCAAGGATGAAAAAAAGGCCGCGGCTTCAGAAGAGGCCGTCCAGGTGGATTCCGAGCAGATTTTAGGGAAGTAGGCCCGGAAGCCGCCAAACCGCCCCGTTCCCCAAGAACCGCCTCGTTCCCCAAGTGGAACGGGGCGCTTTTAATCTTACATATCTCATATTCTACTTTCGACAGCGATCGCTGTCGAAAGTAGAATTGACAATCAAGAGACAATCAAGATTTATATTTTCCGGCAGAATACCCCTTAAAGTAGTCCTACTTTCTTTTTTACCGAGGCCAGAGTATTTTGGGCAACTTTATTTGCTTGCTCCGCTCCCTGCTTCAGAGTTTTGAGGACGGTTTTTTTATCCTTGATGAGTTCCTGATATTTTTTTTGGATCGGAGCTAGCTTTTCCACCAGGAGCTCGGCAAGGTCATTTTTAAATTCCGCATATCCCTTGCCTTTATATTTCTTTTCAATCCCAGAAATAGAAAGTCCGGAAAAGACATTGTAGATAGCCATAAGGTTTGAGATGGCCGGTTTTTGTTTCTCGTCATAGCGCACTTCTTTACCCGAATCCGTTACGGCTATTTTTATTTTTCTGCGAATTTCGGTGGGGGAGTCCAGAAGCCCAATGTAGTTATTTTGACTTGCGGCTGATTTAGACATTTTTTTCTTCGGATCATCCAGCCCCATAATCCTTTCGGTCTCTTTTTGC
>CAYIFD010000062.1:0-4144 GCA_964362595.1 uncultured Candidatus Saccharibacteria bacterium | reverse complement strand
GGACTGGAGTTCAGAGGTGTGCTCTGCCGATCTGGCCTTCCTGGGCATCCACCACCAAAAGCACTGAATCAATGGAGCGGAGCACCCGCTCCACTTCCGAGCCAAAATCCGCGTGGCCAGGCGTATCCACGATATTTATCTTCGTATCCCGAAAAGGGATTGAGGCGTTTTTGGAATAAATCGTAATGCCGCGCTCAATCTCAAGCGCGTTGGTATCCATGGAAACCCCCTCTTTGGCAACGCCGGTCTGGCGCAGCAGCGCATCAGTGAGGGTCGTTTTCCCATGATCAACATGGGCAATAATGGCAATGTTTCTTATTTCCATCCCTCACCCTTCAAGTATTAAAGAATATTTGATACGACCTTTTAGAGAAGCAAACCCTTTTGCAAATCGTTTTAATCTTTTCTCCCGTATTAATGCGTCGGTTTTAGATCTATACGCTTCATAGTATACCAAAACAAGAGGTCTTATATTTTTAGTAGACCTCACTAAACCGTTATTGTGTTTTACTATTCTTTCCCTAAGATCAACTGCAAAGCCAATATAGTGGCTATGATCTTTCGTTGATTTTAAAATGTAAACATAAAACATATGCTTGAAGGGTGAGGGATAAAAAATAGGCCCAGCCGGCCTTTAAACCTTCTTTGAAGATTACAATATCAAACCAATCCTGTCAACCAAAGTTGGTCTTAATTTATCTTCAGCATCTCCACTTCAAAGATAAGGGTGGCGTTGGGAGGGATAACTCCGCCCGCGCCGGAGGAGCCGTAGCCAAGTTCAGGCGGGATAGTAAGCCGCCGCTTCTCACCCGCTTTCATCCCAAGAATTCCCTGCTCCCACCCCTGAATCACCTTGCCCGCACCCAGCGTAAAAGAAAACGGCTGGCCGCGATCAACACTGGAATCAAATTTCTGGCCAGTGGCAAGCGTGCCGGTATAATGCACCGTTACTGTATCTCCTGCTTTAGCGCCTTCCCCGCTTCCTGCTTTGAGGGTTTCAATCCCGACGCCTTCAGGTCGGGACTCCGATTCCTGAAAGGGCGTCGGAGCTGGATTTTCTTCCGACCAGAAGAAAAAATACGCGCCAGTCAGAATAATGATTAAACCTACTGCAATTCCGATCCTTTTTGACATGGCATTTTTTTATTAACTATCAATAATACCTGGTTTATTTAAAATATTTTCTGCCCCTTAATTTTTCCGGCAGCAAATCCTCTTGGGTGTATTTTTCGTAGTCCTTGCCGTAGCCCAGATTCTTCATAAGCTTGGTAGGCGCGTTGCGAATTTTGAGCGGGATCGGCAAATTGCCGTGTTTTTTGGCATCCTCCGTCGCCGCCATCAAACCATCGTAAGCCCGGCGGTCCTTTTTACACTGTGAAAGATACACGACTCCGTGCGCGAGATTTATGGCACACTCCGGAAGACCGATGGTTTCCACCGCCCGAAAGACATCGTTGGCGACAACCAGCGCGGTGGGCTGGGCCAGCCCAACGTCTTCAGAGGCAAAAATAACCATTCGCCGCGCTATGAATTTAGGGTCTTCGCCCGCATCAACCATACGTGCCAGGTAATAAAGCGCTGAATCCGGCTGGCCGGCGCGCATACTTTTGATAAAAGCGCTTACGGTGTTGTAGTGCTCCTCGCCTTTTTTGTCGTAGCGCAAATGCTTGGACTGAAGCGCCGCTTTCAGGGTCTGAATGTTTATTTTGCCGTATAGGTTATCCGCCGCTTCCAATACATTGATGGCTTGGCGCGCATCTCCGTTGGCCATAGCCACCAGCCACTCCCGGGACTCTTTATCCACCTTTAGTCCGGTGCGTATAATTATTTTTTCCATTTCTTTGGGCTCAAGTTCGTTCATGACAAAAACCCGGCACCGGGAAAGAAGGGCGGGGATGACTTCAAAACTCGGATTTTCCGTAGTAGCGCCTATCAAAGTCAACCTGCCCGACTCCACATAGGGCAATAAAAAGTCCTGCTGGGCTTTGTTGAAACGATGAATTTCGTCAAGAAAAAGAATTTTTGGCTTCTCTCCGAGTTTACCTTGCCGGCCCCCTTCCACAATTTTGCGCACATCCTCTTTTCCGGCCGAAACAGCCGAAAGCTCGTGAAGCTCGGCGTCAAGATTTTGGGCATAAATCCGGGCGAGTGTCGTTTTGCCCACCCCCGGCGGCCCCCAAAAAATAAAAGAAAAAAGGTGCTTTTTTCTTGCGGCCTCTGTAATCGGCTTTCCGCGGCCGACCAAGTGTTCCTGCCCGATAAACTCCTGCAAACTTTGGGGCCTTATCTTTGAAGCTAATGGTTCCATATCTATATCTCTATATCTATATTTCTATTCTAGTTTTTTGCAAAATTCTGGATGAGATAACAGTCGAAACCAGCAACTGACTGGGTTTGCCTATTTTACGCGAAGCAAGAAATTCTCTTTCTTCGGAAACCTTTTGGCAACTTTCAGGATTCTTTGAATGTCGTGAATTTGCGACCGATGCTGCAGCATAGCCGCTAACTTAACGCCCCAGGTGTTTTTCACATCAACCACCAGGTCAATCTCCGACCGCTTATATCCCGGCGGCCGGTAAATGAAATATTCCTTAACGGCTCGCGCTCGAGCGGCCGTGATGCAAAACCGCATAAGCTTTTTCACAAAGGGCAGCCGTTCAAAAACAAACGAAGAAATCATGGAAATCGCGATATGGTCCAGGTGGCCGGAAATGCCGCGCGGCTCATAGGTCAGTATAGTATCCGGTTTAATTCTCTTCAAAATTTTCTCAATTCTTGCGGCAACTTGGTGATAAAGACTATTGGAAAGAGTTCCGTCCCGGAAGCCCAGGAAGTACACCTTTTTGATACCAAGAATCTTTGCTGATTTCAGCAGTTCCTTGGCGCGAATGGCCCCGAGGTTCCTGCCGCCTTTTCTCCCTTTCTTTGCCCCCGCTTCTCCTTTGGTGGCGCAGATCAAATACACCTCGCGGGTTTGGGAAAGCTTAGCTATGGTCCCGCCCGGCCCAAAGGCCTCATCGTCCGGGTGGGCGAAGATACAAACCATTGGTTTCATGTCTCGGTCGTCTATAGTTTTACGATTTTCTGATCAAAGGCCGAGGTTATGCGGACTTTGCCGCTGCCCCTGACGACCTTGCCGATTATTGCGGAATTTTGGAGATGAGCGAGTATCTTCTTAACCTCTTTTCTTGGAACGGAAAGAATAAAACCTATTCCACAGTTGAAGGTTGAATACATCGTTTTATTTGAAAGGCCTCTGGCAAACATTTCATGAAAGATTTTTTGCGGCTGCAGTTTTTGGGGATGAGTAATTATTGCATCCGCTTTGCCTAGAATATCTTTTAGCTTAGTGAACGCTCCGCCGGTGATATGCATCATACCGTTGATCTTGCACTTATTGAATATCGTGAGGATTTCGTCAAGATAAATTCTGGTCGGCTCTATAAGTTCTTTCCGGTATCTATTCCCAAAAACTTCTCGCACTTTCGTAATACCGTTTGAGTGAAGACCGCTGCTCGCCAGCCCCACCAGCACATCCCCGACTTTGCATTGATTTTTTAATTTTCTGGGGAGAACACCTGATACGGTAATACTTATGTCCATTCCTTTTGCGTCCGAGTGGATTGATATCTCCCCTCCCGTCATCGCAATTTTTCTTTCACGGCATTCGGCCGCCAACGCTTTCACTATGTCCAATATCGCCTTATGATCGTCTTTGGGCAGGACGATGTGATTTTGGATCGCGTATGGGAGAGCGCCGGCCATCGCTAAATCGTTTAGATTCATTGCCAGAGCGTCTACTACAGCGTTACGAAAAGTGCGGTGCTTCCAATGATAAAGTCCTTTCGTGCCAATTCCATCAGTATGCTGAATTTCCGGCAATGAGAACTTTTTCGTAACCACCGGATACAGACCACTTTCTACTTTCACGTACGGCGTATTCCAAGTGCTTTCAATAAGCTTGAGTATCTGGTGTTTATAAGGTTTTGTTGGATTGTACATTGAAATCCGTTAAAACTACAGGAACGTCAACCTTTGAAAAAACTCGTAGGAATAAGCGGCCAGCAGAGAAATTCCTCAAGTGTATTTTGCGCGCCTGGAAACTGATAGATCGTAAGAGCGTCTTGTAGGAAAATAATGTAAA
>CAYIFD010000061.1:0-4223 GCA_964362595.1 uncultured Candidatus Saccharibacteria bacterium | reverse complement strand
TTGGTTGAACCGCTGGCTTTACCGAAGCGCTAAGGGGGTTACGGCAACAACCATTATGAAGATGCACTCTATACAGCAGGAATTCGGCCTTCCGCCCAAAAGAACCCTCCACAAGCCCTGTCCCGTGGATACCGCGATGTTTCGTATTGATACCTCGCGAGATGAGGCCAGAAAAGTACTTAGGGTTCCTTCGGAGGAAATAATTATTCTTTATACCGGACAGGTCATATTCTGGAAGGGCGTAGATACGTTACTTGCGTCTCATGCGTTTTTAAAACCAAAAGAAAAAATTTATTTTATCGTCGGCGGAGACGATGGTGTAATTAAGGAATTTAAAAGTAAACACCGGGAAGCAAATGCCGAAAACGTAAAGGTGATAGAGGGGCAAGTGCACAAAGACATCCCCCTGTGGCTTAGGGCCGCGGATGTTTTAGCTCTTCCCAACACTGGCCGGGATTACAATTCAAAGTACAATACTTCTCCGGTAAAGCTTTTTGAATATATGGCTTCCGGCCGACCGATTGTGGCTTCCGACCTTCCCTCAATTCGTAATATCGTTAATGAGAGCACCGCTTGGCTGTTTGAGCCGGATAATCCTCAATCCCTGGCCGAGGCGGTGCATAAAGCGCTTAGTAATCCAAAAGTATCCCAAGAAAAGTGCGCTCAAGCCCAGAAAGAAGCGAAAAAATACGATTGGGAGATACGATTCAACGATATTTTTAAGTTTATTGAGGCGACTTTATCCTGAATGTAATTTATCTTAACAATCACTGTGCGGTCGTCGGATGTTTGTTAAGATAAAAAATGAGGGATATTATCCCTCTTCTTCAAAGTTGTAAGTCCATCTTCCTGCGCCGATGCTGTCCTGGAGCCGCTGCGCAATGTGTTCGGGAGGATTGACGGTTCTCCATGCCCAGTCGCGAATTTCGATGATCCGTTCTCTGGGAACAACGGTATTTTCCATAACGCCGTTTTTCCAATTGAAAGTATCGGTATCATAATCCGGCCTGATATTTCCATCACAAAGTGCGTCAGTATGAAGCTTGCTTCCCGGGAAGGGGATGGGAATAAAGAATGTGACGTATGGCACTCCGACTTCGATAAGACGCTTGGCCATCTCAACGGACATTATCATTTCTGCTTCGGTTTCATCCGGAAATCCGATCATCATATTTATTGGGCAGAGAATTCCGATCTCTCGCGCTACTTTAACGAGCTTTACGACATCCATTTTTTCATGGTCAAGCTTGTCGGTCGCATACTTTTTCAGTATTCTTTGGGATCCTGATTCAACAGGAAAGACAATTTGCGTGAATCTTGAGCCGTAGAGTAGTTCCATGAAATCCTTATCCGGTATGAGTTTGCCGCCTTCTGGCTTGGAAAGGTGGACAAGATTTACTCCGTTCACATCTGCGATTTCCAGCTCCATGGTGCGAAGGGCAGTAAATACTTCTGCGACTCGTTTTTTCTTTGCGAGCAAACTGTCATCTTCGAAAAACAGTTTTGTCACCCCAAGACCTCGAAGGATTTCGATTTCCTGAAGTACTCGAGGTACAGATTTCAGCCGAAGGTTGTCTATATTGCCTGACATTGGGTCTCGATTGAACCGACCCATGGAAACGTGGCAGAAATCACACTGAAAGGGACAACCGCGTGATGTCATGATCGGGGCGTAACGGTGAAGCTTACCCGTAATGTTGACGCCATGGGCACTTGCGATTTTCTCATACTTATGGAAAGGCAGAAGATCAAATGCCGGCATCGGGAGCTCGTCGAGATTCTGAAGAATCGGTCCTGCTGGGGTAGGATATGTTTTTCCGTCACTGCGAACTATTGTTCCGGGAATACCGGCAAGCTCTTGGCCGTTGCGGAAGCGATCAACTATCTCTTGAATTACTTTTTCACCATCGGTTGTGCAAATCAGATCAAAATTTCCCGTGGCGAAGAATCGATTGGCAAGATGCCGCGCATTGATTCCTCCGGAGATGACAAGTGTGTCGCGGTTTACCTCTTTGGCGATTTTTGCCACCTTGAACGCCATTCTCGTCTGCGGGGTGAAGTTTGAGTTGATGGCAACGATATCATAGCGTCCGCGCTCAAAAAGCTGGCGGATCCGCTCCCACGACATTCCGATTCGCGTGAGGTCGTTTGACTGCATCACCCTTCGGTAAAAAGTACTTTCAAGAGAATCCTCGTCAGTTCCGACTGCCATATCAACGAGATCGGGCTCGATTCCTATTTGTCGAAGAGCTCCAGCAAGATATAGGGGGCCAAGCGATCCGTCTGGACGAGGCGTCTCTATATCCATCAGCTGGTTTGGTGGATAGATGAAAAGAACTTTCGGTTCGCGCATGTCTTCCCTCCCGTTGGGTTCTATCTGTCTAACGCAAAATCTACCCAGAATGTTTGTGGGCTTGCTTTTTTATCCACTTTTGGTATTTTAAAAAGGTTAAGGAGTGGCCTTACCCCAGATGAATCCCGTTAGAGACCGCGGTCGCGTATACACAATATAATTGGATATTTGGGAAAAATTACTTATAAACTATAACCGTAAGACAAGAAGCGGTTCGACCGCGACCTGTCTCTAACGGGATGAAATTTTCTCTAATCATTCCTGCCTATAACGAGGCAAAAAATATCGGTGCGGTGATAACGGGGCTTGTTATGGCACTGAGGAAGATCGGAGATCCTTTTGAGATCGTGGTGGTGGACAACGGATCAACTGACGAAACCGAGAAAGTTGTAAAAGAGCTTTCGCGGCAAATCACGGAATTGGTGAGCGCGCGCATATTTCCCAACGAGGGTTACGGCAACGGAATTCTGGCAGGACTTTCACGCGCAACCGGTGATGTTTTGGGCTGGATGCATGCAGATAATCAAATATCTCCAGAGAATGTCGCTGTAATTTACCGGAAGCTTAGAAACGAGAATCTTGATCTATGCAAAGCAGTTCGCACCAACCGGGACGAGCACTGGCTAAGGATCATACAAAGCCGCGCCTACAATATGTTTTTCCGTTTGCTCTTTGGCGGAGCGTTACGCGATATTAATGGAACGCCGAAGATTTTTCGCAAAAAACTTTATAAAGAATTGCGCCTTTCTTCGCTTGATTGGTTTATTGATCCAGAGATCGTAATTAAGGCCCTTCGCCGCGGCGCCAAGATAGGAGAAGTGGAAGTTAAATGGGGTATGCGGCCTGGCGGTTCCTCTCATGTTTCTTCCGGCACCTGGATTCAATTTGTAAAAAACTTAATCAAATATAAGGTAGGCCAAGAGGACTAATTTTCAATTTTCAATGACCAATTTTCAAGAAGATTTTTCTAAAATTCCCGTGGCGATTTTCTGCGGAGGAAGAGGGACCCGCCTGAAGGAGGAGACCGAAGTAATTCCCAAGCCCCTGGTTAAAATCGGAGACCATCCGATTATTTGGCATATAATGAAAATATACAGCGCCCAAGGTTTCCGCAGATTCGTTCTTCTTACCGGATACAAAGGAGAAAAAATCCGTGAATATTTTTACCATTATCCCCTGTATCAAAGCGATTTTACCCTTTCCCTCACGGATGGGAAAAGAAACATTTCCTATCACGACACCAAACAGCAGGAAGATTGGGAAGTGACTGTTCTTGATACCGGGCTTGAAGCCGAAACCGGGTGCCGCCTGAAGCGCGCGGAAAAATTCCTCTCCGGCGGGCCATTTCTTCTTACCTACGGCGACGGCGTCTCCAACGTCAATATGCGCCAACTTTTTGATTTTCACCGTACGCACAAAGGCATGGTCACGGTAACTGCCGTTGAGCCGCCGGCCCGTTTCGGCGAGATACACGTGGAGGGGGTTCATGCCACGCATTTCCGGGAGAAAGTTAACGTTCAGGGAGGCCGCATCAACGGCGGTTTTTTTGCGGTAGAGCCCGCGATATTTTCCTTTCTATCCGATAGTCCGGCGCTAAATTTTGAGAAAGATGTTCTTCCAGAACTGGCCAAAGAAAAAGGTCTTACTGTTTATCTGCATAACGGATACTGGCAATGTATGGATACGCTTCGGGATATGGAAATTCTAAATGAGGAATGGCGGAAAGGAACTGCTCCGTGGAAAATATGGCCCCCACACTCATAATGCATATGTTCTATGTCTATCTGATTCAAAGTAAAAAAGATCGTAACCTCTATACTGGTTATACGGGCGACTTGGTACGAAGAAGATCGGAAGAGCACACGTCTGA
>CAYIFD010000060.1:0-4231 GCA_964362595.1 uncultured Candidatus Saccharibacteria bacterium | reverse complement strand
TGAGTTCGTTGTGGGAGATATTGAACCGGGAATTTTTGACTTGAAAATCCTGAATAATTTTTCTTTTTCGTAGATCTTCGAGAATTGGAGCCAGGGCATCGTTTTGATACATTTGTTTTCCATCCTTGTATTGGGGTTTTTCTCTTTCGTCAATAAGAATCCAGGCGCCGGGGAGTTTGGCCGAGTCTTGGGGAAGATTGCCGTTTTTGATTTCGTCAAAGAATTCAATGCCCCATTGTTGGCTGGGCGTGTAACGTTTTCCTGGTTTTTTCTGCCAGCCGGGGTATTTCTGATCTTCGGTCATTTCCACGGGAGGCAGATAATGGAGCTCCAGGCCTTTTTCTTTCCATTCTTGATAGCGCTCGGGGGTGATTTCCGCTGGTAGCGGAGGAACTTCGATCTGTTCGCCAAAAAATTCTTGGATTTTTTCTTTCTCGCGATCCAAGAGTTCCCGGAATTCTGGATTTTCTACCCCCTCTTTACGCTTGGCCAGCTGTTCTTTACTCGCCTCTTCCAACACTTTTTCTACCTTCCTTTTCTCGGAGGTTTTGTATTTCTCGGGGTCTTCGTATTCCTTATATATTTCGTAGGCGGGGAATTTGGGCATTAGATATCTTGAGTATACTTCAGAATAACTTTTTGGACTGCTTGCGGTAATTGGCGAATATCTTGAATAACTTCGGCATCGGGTTTGTAGGTATCTTTTACGGCTGAGCCGGATTCGGTCATTCCCAATCCGAAAACGATTACACCTTTATTCCTAAGTTGTTGGAGAATTGTTTCGACTCTTCCGGGATTTTCACTCTCGCCGTCAGAGAGAACCGCCACCACCTTTCTTAGGGTTTTTTCTTTCAATTCTTTTTCTTGCTCGGGAGTTATTGATTTAAGCACGGCTTCTAAAGAAAGATAGTCCGGCGTTCCGCCTCCGGCTTGGTGTAATTTCTTCCAGATATTAATTCGTTCTTTTTCCGAAAGATCCGGCGAGAGTTTCTTTAACTCCGCATCGCCAAAATCGCCAAAAGCCCGAGTTTCGGTCCTAACTTCCAAACCGAGCGAAACGCCGCTCTCCAATTCAGCTTCTTTAATTTCATTTTGAAAATCGGCCAATGATTCCAAAAATAACAGCTTGCTTTTGCGATCCATATCCAATTTCATAGGCTCATCGGCCATTGAGCCGGAGAGGTCATTGACAAGCGTCATGTCTAACGAGCCGTATCCTTCCTGTTCGCGTTTTTTGCGTTCCAGTTCTCGAAAAGCGCGTGGCTCGCCGCCGGCTTTGGATTCGGCGTAGGCTTCGGCCAGCACGCTTTCCTCTAGCTCCTCTCCTTCTTTTTTGAGCTGGGGGGCAAATTTCCAGCGTTCTTTCAGGCGGCGGGAGATGATGCTTTTAAAGACCCTCCGCAATTCGGCAACAAATGGAGCCACTTCCTGATATTCGCGGCGATAGCCCATAACGTCCTCCGGTTTAAGACCGTGTTCTCTGGCCCATTGTTCCAAAATGCTTTGATCCAAAGTTGGCGCGCCGCCTCTTTTTTCGGCAATCTCTTTTAATGTTTCTTTTAACTTTTCTTCATCTTTTTCGGATAAGGGTTCGGGGTGCCCGGATTTATACTGCTCGTAGCCCTTGGCAAACCCTTTTTCAACTTCTTTTTGGAAATCCTTATTTTTTAAAATCTCTTCGATGCTTTCTTCGGCTTTCGCCTTGCCGCCCTTCTTTTTCTGCTCCTCTTTCTTTTTTTCTGCTTCCTGTTTCAGTTCTTTTTGATAAAGTTCTAAATAGACTGGCTCCACTATCCGCCGCATTATCTGAAATCGATCTTTTGGTTCAATTGCGGGGGTAGTCACTAAATCTAAAATGTCCATTTTGTCTTTGCCGAATTGCCGCAGTTTTTCCAGAGCTTGGCGCGCTTCGTCAGAAATTTGTGTCGTCTCGCCCGGAACCATCATCTCACGGATAAAAGCGTAAGCGAATTGAGTGTGGCTGGCCAATTTTTGGTAGTCGGATTCCGGAAAGAGTTTTTCTTTATACAACGTCACGCGCGTTTCTTCCAGAAAAGGCAGTTCGGCGACTATGCGACGATTTCCTAAAACATCCTCAAAGATATTATAAAAAAGGTGAAGATGCTCTTTTTGGCTATAGCGCTTGGCTTCCTTGAGCACAAGCTCTGGATCACGAAGCAACTCACCATAGTGAGCCATCAATTCGTGGGTGGTAGCAAATAAAGTTTCTTTGAGGTTGTAGCCACGCTCTTTAAAAAAGTTTGGATCGTAAACCAATTTCTTGTTTTCAAAATCAAACTCCCAACCCCGATTCCCTCGCTCCAAGGCAACATCGCCCTTAAAACCATAAGCCCCAAGAATTTCGGCTTCCTTATCAAAAAATTCCTCAACTTCTGTGGGCGGAAATTTTTTGGTTTCCGTAGCTGATACTTCAATTTTTTGAGGAGATTTTTCAGGCATTTTTATTATTATATACGATTTTCCTTACCATTTCCAGCTTAACACCTCGGGAACGACAATGTTTTACTAACCCCAAATAAGAATTAAATGACGCCTGATTATGGGCGTTAGTTAATTTCCTAAACATTCTTTTTTTGGTGCTGGTCCGTAAAATTCGAAAATGCGGAAAACAAATGAAGCCTAAGAAATCAATGCCTTGATGATAACGCTTCAGCTCGATTTTCTTTTCATGTATTTGAAGTTGCAGATGTTGAGCAAGAAAATATTTAACGGATTCAAGGTATTGCTCCAAAACTAATTTCTGGCGATGTACCAGTACAAAATCATCGCAATAGCGCACGTACACCTTAGCTTTTAGCCTGTGTTTTACGAACTGATCCAGCTCATCAAGATAAATGTTAGCAAAAAGTTGCGAAGTAAGATTGCCTAAAGGAAGAGCCGGAAAACTGGCGATTATTTTGGTAAGTAACTCGATGGTTTGCGGGCCATGAATGCTTCGCTGAAGAAGATTGAGTAAAATATCATGATTTACTGATGCGAAAAATTTTCTGATATCCAATTTGAGAACCCACACAGCTCGGGTGTTATTTTGAGAAAAACGCCAAGTAAGTTGCTGGAATCGCTCAACCGCCCGATGCGTGCCTTTGCCTTTGCGGCAAGCCCAAGAATCAAAAATAAACTTTCGTTCAAAAATTGGTTCTATAATACGAGAAACCGCGTGATGCAAAAGACGATCGCGGACTGATGCTTTGTGAATATGCCGCTTTTTTGGGTCATGTACATAAAATGATTCGTAGCCACCGTGTTGATAGCCGCCGTCTTTTAAGTTACGATGGAGATCGAATATGTTATCCTCCAGTTTAAATCCAAACTCTTGCGCGTCGCGGCGATTATTTTTTCCGCGTCGAAACTCGCGCCAGGCAGAAAACAAATTTTCCAACGAGATAATGCAGTCAAATAATTTTTTCTGTTTAAGTTTAATATGACCATTAAAAGCCCCCCCCCCGACGGGATTTTCACTTTGCCGATTTTCCATAAATTTTATACTTTCCTTTGTACCCTTTCCGACAGTATCACGCTATTTCCGAAAAAAGATCGCTATGCCCTTGGTACACGACTTCAAAACATTGCGCTGGATTTTTTTGTTTTGATTATCCGCGCGAATTACGAACAGGGTTTGAAAAGACACGCGCTGCTCCGCGAAGCCAGTATTCAACTGGACCTGTTAAAAATTTTATTAAGGATTTCTAAAGATACTCGGGCGTTAGCTGAAAATCATTATCTACACTTACAATTAAAACTTCAAGAGGTGGGGAAAATGCTTGGCGGATGGATAAAATCTACCAACACAAAAAATCCCGTATAACACGGGATTTTTGCGAGATACGATCAAGGGACGGAAGCCTAAGTTGTCGTTCCGATTGTCAGGATCATTCCAGTTAACGTTCGAAAGGCCGCCGTTCTCGGAGTTGCCGCCATTCAGGCGCCTCTGGCCCTTCTGCGTCTCAAACCATCAAAGGCAGCAGCGATTCATTTCCTTAATAAAGGAATAGTTTCGCTTGTGTTAATACGCGGCAGAAGACGACTTGCGGTCACCACCTGCACCAGTTCGAGACACGTCGTTTCTCTGATTTTCGGGCGAACCGACAATCCGTGGATCCGGCTACATTAACCCGCGACATTTATTTTACGGCCAAAATTCCAAAGTTCCAAACTCCAAAACCCAAAGTACCCGCCTACCGGCAGGCAGGCCTACTTTTCAGAGAAAACG
>CAYIFD010000059.1:1299-4261 GCA_964362595.1 uncultured Candidatus Saccharibacteria bacterium | reverse complement strand
TGTAGCCGGGACTGGAGTTCAGACGTGTGCTCTTCCGATCTGAGCTCTCACAATTCAAAACTCTCTCCTTGTTTTGGTACAATGGCATCAACCTCAACTTCTCTTTCTATCGTCCTTGCCAATGACAGCGCGGACTCTTCTTCTCCTTGAACTATGAATACTTTTTTCAACTTGCCTTCTTTGGCCGCATTTTTGACCCATTCTGTCAGCATGCCTTTGTCGGCGTGCGCGGAATAACCTCCGATGGCTTCAACTTTACAATTCACGGCGACCTTTTCGCCGAATATCTTAACCTCTTTTTCCTCATCTAAAATTCTCCTGCCCAAAGAACCTTTGACCTGATAACCGATGAATAGGATGGTGGAATTCGGGTCAGATAAATAACGTCTTTCGTGGTGCAGTATTCTGCCGCCAGTGGACATTCCGGAACCGGCTATTATTATCTTCGGCGGAGGCGCGTCGTTTATCTGCTTCGACTCTTCGGTTGTGCGAGTGAATTTCAGCCCCGGGAAATTAAATATGTCGTCCCCCGACTCGATTATATACATTGTTTCTTTGTTAAAATAATCGGGATATTTTTTATAAACCTCGGTCAAGTTGGTAGCCAAAGGAGAATCGACATAAACGGGGACTTTGGGAATTTTCCCGTCATTAATAAGGTTGTTGAGCTCATAGAGAAGCTCTTGGGTCCTCTCCATCGCAAATGAGGGTATCATCAGAACTCCGCCTTTTTGCATCGTTTCAACTATTACTTTCTCCAAAAGATCTTTCCTCTCGGCCTTATCCTCGTGGGTCCTTGAGCCGTAGGCCGACTCTATAACGACGTAGTCAGCGTCGTTAACGAATTTGTAAGGATTAAGAAGCGGGGTCGGCGGGTTCCCCAAGTCGCCAGTGAAATATATTTTCTTATCGTCAAATTGTATCTCGATTATTGAAGAACCCAAGATATGGCCGGCATCGTGAAGAATAGCCCTGTTGCCGTTTCCCAGATCAACCATTTCTTCGTAACTTATACCGCGGGCTAGTTTCAACACCCCTTCTAAATCCTCGAGAGAGAAAAGCGACTCGCGTCCGGTTTCCCGGACCTCCTGCTCTATCAATTTAAGATTATCCGGCAGAGCTTTCTTTATCAGGTCGATGGTCGGACCGGTTGCCACAACTTCGCCCCTGAATCCTTCCTTATACAGTTTGGGCAGACGGCCCGAGTGGTCGGTGTGGCTGTGGGTTATGAAAACAAAGTCGACTTCCGTCGGATCATAAGTAAATTTCTCATAGTTCAGGTCTTCCGCGTATCTTGAGCCCTGGAACATTCCGCAATCAACCAAAATCTTTTTGGTTCCCAGGTTGATAAGATAGTTAGAACCCGTCACCGACCTTGCGCCTCCATGGAATGTTATATTTGCGGTCATATGAACAAGGATACCAAGTATCCGACTATCGTCATCGTGGCTATAGGCGGCAAGGCGGCCATTGCCCTGCGTCTTTCCTGATTCAGGAAAAGAATGTGAGTGAGAAAGAGCCCCACCAACGAAAATGCGGCCGTAATTATCGCCGATGTCAGCGAAACACTGACCAGCGAGGCCGCAAAAATAAGAGGCAGACCGATGTCTCCCGAACCGAGTATCATAAAGTTCTCTCCTATCCCGGCTTGCGCTTGGTTTCTGCCGTAGAAAAACCCCTTGAACTCGAACGGTATCAAAAACCCGAACACGGCGCCGCTTTCAACCATACTCCTCGCCAGAGTTACCATATGCTTGGTCACGTAAACTGCCACTATGTCGTACAAAGACAAAGCAACCAGCAGGATAAGGCCAAACTCAACGGAAATGGAAAGACCGAACACGGCCGCAATGCCGCCGATACCGAAAATAATCCCTAGATTATGAACCAAGACATTTACTCCCAAAGAAAAGACCAAAGTAAAAAGAATGGCGGTCACCAAGTCCCAAGGCGGGGGCAAAAGAGTTCCCAGAATGACCTGGGTCCCGGAAAAGACAATTAAAACAAGAAAGAACCTGAACGAGAAGCGGGCAATTCTTTTGTACCGGGAGATGAAGAAAATAGCGCCGAAGAAAATAAGTAATACGACAAGGTCGGTAAATGTGAACCTCACCGCTCCGCCTTGAAGTATATCGGTGAAATTTAAAGAGTATTGGTATGCGGCATAAAGACCTAGTATCAAGGTGAGGCCAAAAAGAATTGCCTCTTTTAGAAATAATGAAAATCCTAACCTCATTCGAATCTTACTCGAGTTTGAGTAGCATTAATGTTATTCAGGTCGGAATCAAAATTTTTCATAGCAATAAAGATCAGGCCGATAAAAAATCCTGCCAGAAGTATGATAAATACTGCGCCTAGATATGATTCAATTTGTACAGTAAAAAGATTCCTCACTACCTTACTATTTATGGTGAGCCCTTCGGTCCTAAGCTCAGGGTCGAAGGATTTATCGAACTATTATCGTGGCTGTTTCGTCGGGATTCTTATAGTTATGATAGCTGAATATCCCTCTTGCGGCAAAGGTAAAAGCGAAAAAGCTTCCCTGCGGCACGTCGCCGACACTGTCAAAACCCACCAAATCGTCGCCGACTATTTTAATAGGAAAAATACCCTCGTTTTTGAATCTCACCGTGTCGCCGGCATGAATTCTCAAATTCGTCGGACTGAAAACTCCGTTTCTATATGAAACGGTGTAAACCCTCGGCTGTCTTGCCTCCGGTGTTGGTTCCAGCGGAGAGCTAATGTTCCCGGAAGCGTTAGGAGCAACCGGCCGCCTAAACATATTCACGGAAAAAGCCATAAGCACCAGCACTAGAACAATGAGTAGCCAGGGCAAACCCGAGCCGTTCAAAACACGCGAAACCTTTTCTTTTTTTACAGCCAGTTCGGGTTCAATGTTTGGTTGCGTTGGATTGAGATTGGATTCCATCACTCATATATTATCACATTCTCTTAATTTTAC
>CAYIFD010000059.1:0-1199 GCA_964362595.1 uncultured Candidatus Saccharibacteria bacterium | reverse complement strand
TTGGATTGAGATTGGATTCCATCACTCATATATTATCACATTCTCTTAATTTTACGAATTTAAAAACTCCCCTATGGGGAGCTAAGATTTTCGTTGATCCTTGAAACGATGGCGGAAATGCCGCGATGGAAACATATACCCATTGCCCACCGGCGATAATCTTGAATTTCAGTCGCCTTAGATAAAAGAGCTTCAATATCGGCTTGGCTTATGGACTCCGGATCAACCATTTTTGACCCGAAAACCATAAACATTGCCATATACAAGATAAGTGTCCTGGCGTCGGCGAGTTTATTGCTTCCAAAACACCTGAACCACAATTCTTGAAGCTTGGTTGTGCTTAGCGGCGACAAGAGCTTGCTTCTTTTTTGTTCTTCAAAGACAGCCATTTTCTTGGCACCCGCCCCGGCAAGAGTGCAGGGCTCCATCCAGAACGGGAGCACCTTCTCTGCTCCCGAATGGATCACTGAATGTATCTCGTCCAGCCGTTCCCACACTTCTACTATGGTCATATTGAAAAACAATTGATGCCAAGCATCGTGGCTTTTCTCGGTCCACGGAAAAAGGATAAAATAACTTGCCGGTCCGCCCCTCGAGCGAGGAATCAGGTGATGAGTCCTCAGGCCGGGGAAATTATCCCAGTAAAACTGCCGCAGTTTGCTTTTCTTTGATTTTTCGACATCTTTGTCTTCTTTCGGCTTTGGCGACAAGTTTCCAGTTTTTCAAAAAACTAGCTGGAATTATGATAGTATTTCTGAATTTTTTCGTCAAACGAAAAAGCGGGCATTGCCCGCTGTCTTACTCCAACTGGAGTTTCTTGAATTCGCCCGATTCCGTAACCACCAATTTCAGGGCATTGCCTTTGACCCCATCTTCAAACGCATTTCCGGGGAATTGGTATAGAAACAGATGAACTCCATCTCCGAACCGGTGATCTTCCTGTTCAATCCCGACGCTTACATTGTCGCCGGCAACATATACGAAGGCGACCTGATATTCTCCCGCATCAATGGATGTGACGGGACTACCGGTATGCAATGATGTGGAAGCACCAAGAAATGTTAAGGCCGCAAGAAGCCCGATGCCCAACAAACTGTAGACCCATCCGGTAGGAGATGTTGGTTCTTCATTCGCGATAGCTCCACCGATCAAAAGACAAACCACACCCAACACAAACAGAACGATTAGCCCGGTCATGC
>CAYIFD010000058.1:222-4507 GCA_964362595.1 uncultured Candidatus Saccharibacteria bacterium | reverse complement strand
GGCAGAAAAGGATTTGCCCGGCCTGCAGATACCCTGCTTTGTTCAATGTTGATGGTCTCAGACGGAAGTTGCAGAGAAACAAAGAAAGGGTTGCGAAGAACCGAAGTGTCCAGTTTTAGGGTCTTCAGGCGGCGCAGTTCCGTAAGTCGAACTCCCGTCTCTCCGGTTATTTGTCTACTTTCTTCCTCTACGGGAACCGATCTATACCAAACAAAGCCGGTAACGGCCAGGATAAGGAAAAAAAAGATAAGAAATATAGTTTGCTTCATCCCGTTAGAGATTTATTTGATACTGCTATTAAATTTTGGGATTTTCTTCTACGCATATCTCTTGAATCCGATTAGGTATATGACTTGGATCTCTAACGGGATTCATGCTTATTGGTAGTAGGTCTTTCCTTTTAGGCTGAAATCAAACTGATCTTTGCTGCTGGCGGAGAAGGAGACACTGTTTATGTCAATAATGCGCAGGCTTCTCTCCAGGTCTCTTAAAAAGGACTTAAAGGCCTCATAAGAGCCGCTTACATTCATGGAAACCGGGAACTCTTTTATCGTGCCGATGCCCGCGGGGGCGGTTATAGCGCCTCCGGGGCGCGGCTGGCCCGACTGGGGCTCGCCGGCGCCAATAAAATTTACTTGCCGGAGAACGATGTTATTTCTGTTGGCGAGCGTTTCCAGAAGCACCAGAAATTCCGCCGAACGCGGTCCCTTGGGAAGCGCATGATCAATTTTCTGCAGGTCCTGCTTGTCTACGGTATTTATGATTTTAACCAAGGCATCACGGTTTTGAATCAGATCGTCAAGCTCCCTAGCGATATTGCGCAAGTTTTCCGATTCTTTTTGCAGAATTTGAAATTGCTGCCACTGCGGACGCAAATAAAAGACGCCGATGACTACCGCCGCAAATATCAAGATGATAATAATAAAAAGTCGGGCCATAGTCAGGGTTGAATAAGAAGAAAGGATTTTTTTAAAATAAGCGTAAGTTTAAATCCGGCCAGGTTATTGCCTCCTATGGCTAGTCCCCCGAATTCCACTCGCTCAATATTTGGATTGCGCTCCAGTACCCCAATTTGTCTGGCCAGCAATGAATAACTTACTGCTTCACCCGACATATCAAGTTTTCTGGAGAAGGTATCAAAGTTAAAATTCAGAAAACGCACTTGAGGCAAGGTCTCTTGTTCAAGCAGCCGCAAAACATTGGAGGTAAAAAGGTGTTCGGCCATAAGCAGGCGCAGATTTAACAGTCGCTGGTCAACCAGAAAAATTTGTCCGAGGAGGTCAGTTTGTAAATTATCCCCCTTTTCTTGCACTTGTCCTAAAATTTCATCCTGCGCCGCGCTTTGGGCCCGGTTTAGCAAAGCCAGACCTCCTGAACTAGCGGCGATAATGAAGAAAACCGCCAGAGCGATGAAAAAAATAAAGGATCCGCCGCGTTCCAGTCGGGCCGGAGAAATGTAAGGTTCTTTTTTTGAAAGCAAGTCCGCCATGAAAATAATGACTAACGAGCAGTGAGCTGGTGAAGGGCAAGCCCAACCGCTACCGAGAAGCTCGGCCCGAGTTCTCGCAGAATCGGCTGCATGAAAGCCGGAGCCACGGTGCGAGCAAAAGGATTCCCGCGGTTTACTTCCACTCCGAATCTGGCCACCGCATGCTCCACTAATCCCTTGAGATTGGATCCGCCTCCGGTCAAATTTATTTTTTGCACGGATCGAGGCGCCTTACGGTTGTAAATGGAGAGAAAACGCTCCACTTCCGCTAACAAGGTTTCCACGAAAGGCGCTACGACCGAAACTATTTCTTTCTCCTCGATTTTCTCCGAAAGCCCAACCTCCCTTTTTATGGCCTCCGCTCTTTCGTGATTGATGCCAAGGCCCTTTTCTAAGATCTTGGTAATTTCCTGCGACCCTCTGCCAAAATTATGGGATACTCGCACTTTTCCGCGATCCGTAACGGCTAACGTGGTAGTACGATGTCCAAAGTTAATGAAGCCGGCGGGTCCTAAATCGCCTCCTCCCAAAGATCGCACCATGCCGAAGGTCTCTACCTCCAAGGCGTGTAAATTCAGACCGGACAGGGCGGCGACTCTTTTGAATTTTTCAATAATCTCTTTAGGCACGGCAATAAGCAGCACTTCCAGCTTATCTCTTGCTTCGTTCATGCCAAGCACCTCCCAATCCAACGTTACCTCCGCTATGGGGATGGGCACAAAGCGGCGCGCCTCATAAGGAACGGCCTCTTTCAGTTCTTTTTCCGTGACCGGCGGAAAAGGAACGGTGGTCACAAAACTGGCACTGGCCGGAACCGCTAAGACCGCGTCTTTGGAAGTAACATTTGCTTCCCGCAGCAGGTCTTTAAGCAAAGAGGCAACTTCCTGGTCGGAGCGATGTTGAAATCCGGCTTCGGGGTTCTGTGATTTAAAATAGGTCTCGTTTAAGAGCTCTCCGTAGGTTTCCAAAACCCCGCGCTCTTTCTCGTATCTTAATTGTATCACCTTGGTAGAAAAGGTGCCAATATCAATTCCAACTACATGATTCGGCTTGGCGGCAAAGAAATTAAGGGAGAATATCGGAGTTCCTAGTTTTTTCAGGAAAGGTATGTTTATCACCGTAGATCTATTATAGGGCAAACCCCGTTAGAGAGAAACAACGGATGATCCCTACGGGAAACTTCTGTTTGATTATAGCAAGTATTGTGTGTAGAAATACAGCCTTCGTTTCTCTCTAACGGGGCAAAGGATAGGTTTACGGCAGGCAGGGTACATGATAAGTTATCCACAATGGTCTTGCGGCGCATCAAAAATTTTTTCCTTGATCTCCTTTTCCCGCGTCTATGTCTTGGTTGCACAAGGGAAGGAGAATTTTTTTGCACAACCTGCCGATCCTCTCTCCGTTTTGTCCCGCCCACCTGCATTGTTTGCAAAAAGATGGTCCCGGGAAAAGGGCGGGTCAATCCCGGGCGCACCTGTGATTCCTGCCAAAAGTATTCGTCAATTTATCTCTTCCTTTCGCCGTTTTCTTATGATCATGAAAGTATCCGCTCCTTAATCCACGCCCTTAAGTACCAGCGAGTTCGCACTTTGGCTAAAGTGTTTGGGCAACTCCTAGCGGATTACTCTCTAATGTTCAAGGTTGTTTTTCCGGAAGAGTTGCTGGTTATTCCCCTGCCGCTCCATAACCGCAGAAAACGCATCCGGGGGTTTAATCAATCCGAACTTATCTCCAAGGAATTTATTATTCAAGCGGGTTCCCCAAGGGGTTTTAGTATAGACACGGATACTCTCCTACGAGTAAAAAACACCAAGCCGCAGGTTGAACTCTCTGGGGAAGAACGTCGGCAAAATATGGCTGACGCCTTTGCCGTGTCCCAACCGGATCTGGTAAAAAATAAAACTGTTCTTTTGATGGACGATGTGAAAACAACCGGAGCCACTTTAGAGGAGGCGGCTAGGGCATTAAAAGAAGCCGGGGCTAAAAAAGTATGGGCGATAACGGTGGCGCATTAGCTCGCTTGCCTGGTTCCCTCGGTGTTTTGTTCTGGCGACACGATTCGTCCAGATCCAGCGTCGGGACTCACTAATGTTAATTGGGGATAACTCGACTTTGATATTCTACTTTTGTTCTATTATAATCAAGGTATAGGAAACAAGTCAAGCCACATGTTCACAAAGCGTCAAAAACAAGTCCTCAACTTCGTAGAAAGCTATTCACAGAAGAAAGGATACTCCCCTTCGTTTGAGGAGATTAGAAAGCGACTTAGACTTGCTTCTGTTTCAACTGTTCATTTTCATATCTCGAAACTCAAAGAAGGCGGCTATTTGGGGAAAATAGAAAATAAGGCTCGTGCCATTAGCATTACTTCTAAAGAACCATTGGTGAAAGTGCCGCTTTTGGGGACTATCGCCGCCGGAGAACCAATAGAAGCAATTCAGCAAAACGAATTTATTGCCGTTCCTAAAACTAAATTGCCTAGCACCGGCAATCTTTATGCCCTGCGTGTAGTAGGAAATAGCATGATCGACGAAAATATTAAAGACGGAGATATTGTTTTGGTAAAACAGCAGAATATAGCAGAAAATGGGGAGCGCGTTGTGGCCCTGATAGATAACTACGAGGCAACATTAAAGAAATTTTATAGAGAACGAGGTCGTATTAGGTTACAACCTGCAAATAAAACCTTTGAGCCGATTATTATAAGAAAAGACCGCGACGTTAAAATTCAAGGAGTTGTTATTGATGTTATAAGAAACGAGAAAGAATTACAGGCGGAAGAAATCAAGATCGGAA
>CAYIFD010000058.1:0-212 GCA_964362595.1 uncultured Candidatus Saccharibacteria bacterium | reverse complement strand
AAATCACGACAACAAAAGAAGTAAAAAGGGGAAGAAAACTACCGCTCAATCAAATAATTTTAGGAGATGCCATTCAAGAATTAAGGAAACTTCCTGACGAAAGTTGCGATGTTGTCGTCATTGATCCACCTTATAATATCGGTAATGATTTTGGAAATATTATCGACAAACGAGAGCTTGGAGAATATATCGCCTGGTGTATAAGTTGGATA
>CAYIFD010000057.1:0-4666 GCA_964362595.1 uncultured Candidatus Saccharibacteria bacterium | reverse complement strand
TAAAAATCGACGGCCGTATTTCTCTCGTATCGCGCCTGGGTCCAGGTGAGACACTTCTTCTCATTGAGGATTTCTGCACGCGCGGAACCGGCTTTACAGAGGCGGTCAACGAAGTAAAGAAACAGTCGCCGGAGGCAGTGATCATTCGCTATAACCCTGTTATCGTCAATCGTGGCGGGCTAAGAACGATCAGGGTGGAGGGAATAGGAGAATTCACGGTACTCCCAGTGGTCGAACGGAGAATTCAGGATTGGAACCCCAATATTCACTGTGAGCTGTGCGACCTTGGTTCAACGGCCATAAAACCAAAGGCCACAGATGAAAACTGGCAATTGCTGGTAACATCACAGCTTTCGTAAATGTGGAGAAAAATTTCTGGGCTTAGCCATTCGGCGGCCCTTTTAATTTTGCAAAGACAAGCGAGATATAATATTATAATGCATAGCACAAAGGAGGGAATTATGCCGATCCTTGAAATCCAAGAGTGCCGAGATCTCCTTTCCCAAGTTGGAGCATATTTCGATGCAGGTCAGACAGATGAACACTACCGACTAGGAAGCTCTGGTCTGCATACGGGCAATTTTTATGATCTTTCGCGCGCTTTTCAATATCGCGGCTTCACCGAACAGTGGGCCCGACTTCTCACCCGGGAAGTTTGCAATAGCGGCATACTGAAATTATTCAGAGGTGTTCTGCCAAGCACCGATGATGAAGGACCTTTGTTCATCCTCGCTCCCGCCTTCGGAGGAATTCCGCTGCAATATGCGTTTGCTGCAGTATTGCCGGTTAATGACATCCGCATTATTACTCTGAAGAAAAATAAATCCAATATTTTAGAGGTGCCGGCGTGGTTTGAGCAAAAACAGAGTATGGCGGGAATTTTTGTAGATGATCTTCTTGCTACCGGAGGAACTCTCAAGGCAGTTATGGGAGCATTTCCAGGACTTATAGTCGCGCTTGCAGTCGGAATAGATCGGACCTCCAATGAAAGTTGTATATCCATTCCCATGATTTCAGTAGCTAAAGATCCGGGACTTGCCTACAAAGAGGAATCTTGTCCTTGGTGCATTAAGGGTATTTCCGTAGTTGATAGACCAAAATCAAAAATTATTCCTACCTAAGGGAAAAAGTGGATAACCTGTGAGTACCTAAAATAGCCGTGGCTTAAATAAGCCACTTTTTATTTGGAGAAAATGGCATAGAAGTATTGCAGTATGTATTAAAGTGGAATAAAATGAGGATGAAGTGGGGAAATGTGGATAGAACTGTGGATAACTGAGAAGAAGTGTGGATAAGCTCGGTCACGGTTCCCTCGGCACCCGCGCTTGAAAAGCTTCGCAAAATCCCACCGAGATAAGGAAATTTTAATGAATACCTATGCTTATCGGCGAATACCAACACACCCTAGATACCAAAAAGCGGCTTTCTATTCCGGCAAAACTGCGAAAGGTGATAGGGGAGCGAGCAATTCTTACTAGGGGACTAAATAACTGTTTGGTGCTCTACCCCATGGAGCAGTGGCAGAAACTTACGGAGAAGCTGGGCCAGTTGCCGGTCGGACAGGGAGATACCAGAAGTTTTTTGCGGCTGATGTTTTCCGGAGCAGTGGAGGTAGAGATGGATCAACTGGGAAGAGTGTTGGTCCCGGACTTTTTAAAAACATACGCCGGGTTTAAGCAAAGAGTGACGATAGTCGGGGTACATGATCGCCTGGAAATCTGGGACGAGGAGCGCTGGACCAGTTACAAAACCGAGGTTGAGAAGAATACGGATATGATAGCGGAAAAACTGGGAGAACTGGGACTATATTAGCTCGCGTATATGCATAAACCCGTATTGCTGAAAGAAGTTATAGAAATACTGAATCCGCAGCCGGGCCAAAACTATATTGACGCAACCATAAACGGGGGCGGACATGCCGAGGCGATACTGGAACGAATCGGCCCGTCAGGGAAGTTGCTGGGAATTGATTGGGATTGCGATCTTGTAGAAAAATTAAAAAGCAAATATCAAATATCAAAAAACAGAAATTTATTATTAACTTGCGGCAACTACACGAAGGTGAAATTGGCTGCCGCCGAAAATAACTTTAGGCCGGTCGCCGGAATTATCGCTGATCTGGGTTTCAGCTCCTATCATCTTGAGGCGTCCGGCAGGGGATTCTCATTTGCAAAAGATGAGCCCCTGGATATGCGCTATAACCCGGAAACCAATGAACTCACCGCAACAAAAATCATCAATACTTGGACGAAGCAAGCAATTGCGGATATCCTTTTGCGATTTGGAGAAGAACGTTTTGCCCATAGAATCGCGGCAGGAATACTGCAGAACCGCCCGATCACCACGACAAGGAAACTTGTGGAAGTTATTGAACAAAGCGTCTCTAGGCCCTATCTAAGAGGAAGAGTCCATCCTGCCACCCGGACTTTCCAGGCCTTGAGAATAGCTGTTAACGGCGAATTGGATAATTTAAAAAAATTTCTTTCCGCCGCGGCCGAAGTGCTGGCCCCGGGAGGAAGGATAGCTATAATTTCTTTTCACTCTCTGGAAGACCGTATCGTAAAGAACCTCTTTCGGGATATGCAAAAAAAAGAAGAAATGAAAATTATAACTAAAAAACCCATTAGCGCCATGGAAGAAGAGAAAAGAAATAATCCGCGATCTCGCTCCGCTAAACTGCGAGCCGCCATAAAAATATCATGACAACTCTCATCTTAACTTCTTACTTTTTTGCTTTAGGAGAAAGATTTGAAGGATATAGATTCCGCAATTTAGTTGGTGGAATACTGATTGCTGCGATAATTTTATCGGCGGCTGCCTACTTAATCGCTTTATTTCTTTCCTTTTCTTATGGTTTCCAGATTCAGAAGCAGGCAGCAGCCGAGGAGAAACTTGCCAGGACTTTTCAAGAAGCCGAACTTGGCCTGCAGCGAAAAATGAACCTGCTTGCCGAGGGCCAGATTTCTTGGCTAGAATCAATGGAGAGGGTCTCGTCTATCCGTTATCTTAGGCCAGAAAACGTGGCTGTATCTCAATCACCTTTGCGGCCGTAATGCCGCAGGGGGTTCTAGCGGTGTGACCGCGACCTGCTTCTAACAGGATGAAAAAACCCCTTGAGAAAATCATCCAGAGGCGGATTACCCTAGTCCTCCTCTTTTTTTTAGCGGCGGTTCTTGTTCTTATTGGCCGGCTTTTTGTGCTTCAGATTGTTAATCATGGAGAGTATCAGAGAATTGCCTCCAGACAGTATGAGTTCGCCCGCGATCTGCTTCCGGAGCGCGGCCTTATTTTTGCTCAAGACAAAAGTAAGTCCTTTATTCCCCTTGCTTTAAACCAAATCCAAAAAACCCTTGTTGCTTCTCCAGAGGGTATAGAGGATCCAATTGCCGCTGCCGAACTTCTTGCGCGTGAGCTTGATCTTGAAAAAGATAAGCTTTTGGAAAAGCTTTCCAAGCCAAATGACGCTTATGAGATTATCGCCAAAAACCTTGACTCTAAAGTAGCCCAGGACTTGGCGGGAAAACTCCTGCCCGGCATGTTTTTTGAAGAGGATCGCCGTCGGATCTACCCGCATGATACTTTGGCAGCGCATATTTTGGGTTTTGTGAGTATAGAGGACCAGACAGAGGCCGGCAGATACGGCCTGGAACGTTACTACAATGAGAATTTGTCGGGACAGCGGGGATTTTTTCAGGGGGTTAAAGACGCGACTGGTTTTTTGGTCACCTTGGGCAGAAAAATTCTCCGTCCTCCCAAAAACGGCGGCAACATCATACTTACGGTTGATTACAATATTCAAGTAAAAGTGGAGGAAGTGCTGGCCAAGACAGCAGAGAAATGGAAAGCGAGTTCGGGCACAGTATTGGTGTTGGAGCCAAAGACCGGTAAGGTTCTTGCCCTTGCCGCGGTGCCGTCCTTTAACCCCAATGAATTCTCCAAAGTCAGCAGTTATGCTTTATTTCTCAATCCTTTGGTAGAATCAATATACGAGCTTGGATCTGTAGTCAAGCCAATAACCATGGCGGCAGCAATGGAGGAAGGAGCAGTAAGGCCGGATTCTACTTATGTTGATGCGGGAGAGGTTAAAATCGGCGGGTATACCATAAAAAACTTTGATCTCAAAACATATAATGTCCAGACCATGACTCAAGTGCTGGAAAAGTCGTTGAACACCGGAATTGTGTATGCGGCAAGACAGCTTGGCAAGGAAAAGCAATACGGATATTTGAAGAAATTTGGCTTTGGAGAAAGAACCGGAGTTGACCTGCCCGGTGAGGTAGCCGGCAACATCTCCAATCTTAATGCCGGCCGGGATATTGACTACGCTACCGCTGCCTTTGGTCAGGGGATCGCCGTAACTTCTTTGCAGCTTGCCTCGGCCATTGCCGCCATTGCCAATGACGGGAAATTGATGAAGCCGTATATTGTTGATACAATTGTGGATGATTCCGGCAACGAATTTCGCAATAATCCGGAAGTTAGGCGAGAGGTGATATCGCCAGAAACCGCCGAGGCGATAACTAAAATGTTGGTTTCGGTTGTAAATAAGGGATTTGAAAATAAAGCCGGAATAAAAGGGTATTTTGTCGCAGGCAAAACCGGAACCGCGCAAATCCCTCTAAAGGACGGCCGGGGATATTCGAATAAGGTAATTCATACTTTTGTC
>CAYIFD010000056.1:0-4786 GCA_964362595.1 uncultured Candidatus Saccharibacteria bacterium | reverse complement strand
TCGGCTTCCAGCCGAGATTTTTTAATTTGGAGATGTCCATGGGAGAATGGCGCGTAGTTGACCATCGAAAATGTCCACTGGGCCGGACTTCCATAGGCGAATCAAATTGCTTGGCGACAGTTTTGGCAAGATCTATGAGTTTCGTTACTTTTCCGCTTCCGACGTTAAACGCTTCGTAATTTGCCTTTTTGCTCTTCAAAACCAACATATGTGCGTCAACAAGGTCATGGACGCTCACAAAGTCGCGTGTTTGCTTTCCGTCCTCGTGCGTAAAAATAGGTCCGCCGGAAAGGCCCATGACCACATAAGCCCTAAGTGCCCCGGAATAAAAATGGCGGAATGACTGGTGTTTCCCTTGTACGATTGAGTAGCGGAGTGCTACGACAGGGATTTGATAAAGGCGTCCGAGAGAGAAGAGCAGATGTTCAAGGCCTACTTTTGAGGCGCCGTATGCCCCGATGGGTTTTAAAACATCATCCTCTTTTTCTGGCAAGGGTTGCATTTCTTTTACGTCTAGGGGGCATTTTATTTCCCAATGATGGCGCTTGAGATCACTTAATTTTCTTATATCGGGATAGACGATTCCATGTTTTTTACAACGATATTTTCCTTCGCCGTATACCGACTGTGAAGATGCGGCGACAATTCTTTTAATAGGATATTTTTTTTCAACGATTGTTTCAAACATCAGCGCGGTACTGCCGGTATTCACCGCCGTATAGGTGCTGAAATCCTGGAACATGTCCATATAACTTGCCAGATGAAATACATAGTCAACTCTCTTGAGAGCTTTTATCCAGTCTTTTTTGTTTCGTACATCTCCCAAAACAAACTCCGCTTTTTTGTTGAACCACGGCGGCAACTTGCCGTTATGCGCTGGAGGCGAAAGGTTATCTAAAACCCGGACGGCGTAGCCTTCTTCAACAAGTCTGTCTACAAGGTGCGAGCCGATAAACCCCGCTCCGCCGGTGACTAAAATAGTTTGTTTTCGCATGTTCTTAAGTGTATTCATCTTTGGTCCAGATTTCAATATATTGAAAAATCTCCCCAGGGGGAGATTTTGACTATTTCTTCAGCCATTTCCGCGCCGCTCTCTTTGAGGCGGCGATGCATTGCTTCGCCTCTTCTCTGCGTTTGGCCATAAGTGCTTCATCAGTGATACGGCCCGCAAGAAAATTCATGATTTCCTGTCTTCTTTTCTTCGTGGCGGCAGGACTTTCATCAGAAGTATTGACTGCAAAAAAGGGATACGCGACCGGGGTCTCAAATGGCAGTATGCTTTCGGCAAGAGGAATGAGCGCTTCCTCTTCTTTAACGGTGTGCTCGAATCGCGCCAGCATTCTTCGTCGGGCAGTCTCAAAATCGCAAAAGAGCAGGACTACACGCAGATTTACTTGAGAGGGCGGATTCGGAGGCAGCATTCCTCGCTTTGTCGCGAGCTCTTTCTCAATCTGGCATACCCCGTGTCTTACTCTTTTAACCATGTCCACAAGTTTTCGTTGGTGCAATGTCCGGCTCCGCACTACAGTATCGAGCAAGACCCTGTCCGCTTGATCAACCAAAATGGCCCGTTCCGCATCAACATACAGAAGCTCGTCATTGTACACGCATGTTTCCCATGGGGTAAGCGCTTTATACAGGGCAAGGTGGCCTAAAGCGTTATCTTGGGCAGGTGGAGAGATACGGTTTGCGTAATGCCACACCCGAACCGTATCTGTTGAGGTCTTAAAAACCTTAGGCCCTTGGTACGCCGGCAATTCACTCAAAAATCTGAAATAGGTAGACTTACCTGCACTCACGTGACCAGTAAGAAGATGGATCTCTCTGTCGTGTGCAATCAATTGCTTCATTCCGCACTCCGTTACAAAGGTGCTGTTTGTAATTTACATGGTTTCTTGGAAAAGTCAAGATCTCCGTTATGGTTGTGAACGTGTAAAATCTATAACGGTTTTTTTATTGTTGCGTTTAACATTTCAAGCAGCCGATCATGTAATAGTCCGTTTGAAACAAGATGGCCACGAATATCTTGGTCGTAGCGCTGCTCGTTTCCAAAAAGGTCGGTAACTTTTCCTCCGGCTTCCTCTACTAGAATTTTTAAAGCTGCCGTGTCCCAGGGTTTGGTCCCTTGGAACACCGTTGCCGCCAGTTCACCAACTGCCACTAAAGCCCCCATATATACTATGGAACCAACGTCAATAATTTCTCCGGATTCTTCGGCTATCTTTTCACTTAGCCCCGAAAAGTCATATGGGTCGTTTTTCCACTTAGAACAAACCCCGAATAAAGATCTTCCAATTGTGTGGTTTGAAGAGACAGATATCTTTTCCCCGTTAAGAAAAGCTCCCATACCCTTCTCTGCAAAAAACATCCTGTCCATAAACGGGTCGTAAACTACACCAACTAGACTTTCTCCCTTGTGCGTAAGCGCGAGTGAAAATACTGAAGTGGGTATGCCGTGGGAAAATGCTTTAGTCCCATCTACCGGGTCACAGACCCATATATATTCATCTTCCCCGGACAAATCGCTTCTTTCTTCGGCAAGAATTCCATGACCAGGAAATTCTTTTTTGATGTCATCAATGACTATCTGGTTGACGATGCGGTCAGTCTCGGTAACCGGAGAAAAGCCGTCTTTCCAATCCTTTTTCATTCTGAGGATGAAGTTCTTTTTAATAAGCGCTCCTGCTTCTTGGGCAAGGCCAAGAGCAAATGTTTTGTAGTCCATGCTGTGAATTATAGTACGTGTGCTTGACAAAAGCAAGAAAACATAATATGATGCTGCCAGATCCAAGGGGGAATCGATGGCCAAACATAATAAATTCAGCAAGGAAGTCGAGACTGCGGCAGAAATAGCCGTGCAAGTAGGTAAAAGAGTCGAACTTTTGTCGCGAAAACCGGAAAGGCTTACCGCAACTCTAGCCTTCGATGCGGGATACAAGCATAATTCCAGAACCACTTCAGGAGATGCGTTTTCTCAACAATTGATTCTCCGCAAACTCCGTAGAAAATTCCCTGACGCACACATTCTTACTGAAGAAAAGGCCGGAACAGAGGACAGTCTATCCAGAATCGTGACGGCATCGAAGCTAAGCGAAATGTTCAGAGGTAACACCTTTGGGATTGACCCTGTTGATGGTACAAGCGAATTTTGGAGAGGGCTATATGAGTGGGCTCTCTCGATTGGCGTCATGCAGGAAGGCATTCATACCGGAGGAGCAATCTATGCGCCCACAATCCGAGGAGGCATGCTGGTCGCCGGCGAACGAGGAAACGGCGTTTTCCTTTCTGAAGCCGGAAGAAAACCTCGCAGGGTTCGGGTGTCATCGCGCACAATCAAAGAGGCGGTAATCTACATGGGATGCGATTTCCATTGGCTTGAGAGCTTCACTTCATTCGAAAAGTCTTTTGCCAAGATAGTCAACAGAACGAAGAGCACTGGCTCGTGCGCAGTTGGTCTTGCTGCAGTTGCAGCAGGAAAGGTAGATGTGTTGATTCAGCCTGCGCAGAAACCTTGGGACTGGTTTGCGGGATATCCTCTGGTGGAGGAGGCAGGCGGGAAGTTTCAACTTTATCACTATCGCGAAGGAATAATCGAACCCCTTCCTGGACCAGATATGGAAGGATATAGAGCTGACCGCCCCAATCTTGCTTTTATAGCAGGAAACCCGGAATTGGTTGACTGGCTCTTTGCACTGCTACTGGCCAATTATGGCAAGTGAACATACCGCCCTAGGGCGGTAATTTTTTTAGAGAAACTTGCTTTTGCCCAGTTTTGTTATAATTTTTGAGTATGAATCCCGTTAGAGATAAGGTTCTGTTTCTACTCGGGGTTTTTGTACAGCAATCGTATGAAGAGTTTGATATTTAAATTGTATCAGTAATAAATCTCTAACGGGATGAAGGCAATAATTTTAGCAGCAGGCGAAGGAAGAAGGATGCGCCCTTTGACGCTCACTACCCCCAAACCGCTTCTTGAAATTCAAGGGAAAAAAATCCTTGATTATGTTTTTGACGCGCTTCCTGACGAAGTGGATGAAGTTATTGTGACAGTGAAACATCTTGCTGAAAAAATCAAAAGCTACTTGGGAGAATCTCACAAGGGACGGAAAGTCCGCTATGTGCAAGGATCAGAACAAGGAAGCGCCATAGGGCTTCTTGCCTGCCAAGAATTCCTGCAGGATGGAGAACGGTTTTTTATTTTACATGGCGACGAGCCGCAACGCAAGGCAGAACTTACCAAATGCTTAAAACACCAATACAGCTGGGTCTGCTCATATGTACCAAAGCTTCATCCAACAGGTGTTGCGACTATTGCTCCGGATGGAAAAATTTTGGAAGTCGCAGAAAGACCGGAACATCCGCAATCAAATTGGTCTGCGATGGGAACCATACTCGTTGATGCCAATATTTTCAAATATAGTCCGGTAGCACATGTAAGTGGGGAGTATCCCCTTTCTCCGCTTTTGAACCAGTTTGTAAAAGACCACCAAGTATTTATGGTTGAAGGAAAGCTGCGCCCCCCGCTCACATCTCTTGACGATTTGAATTGGGATATGAAAGATTTTCAGGAATCAAAATAGATTGACATTCATATGGCAATAATGTATGCTCCATTTGGATTTTTCTTAAGAGGAGACATCTCATGGCTAAAGTTAGATTGACAGATCAGCACGGTGAAGAAATTGATATTGAGCTTGATCCACCTGGGTCCGCGTGGCTGCCTCTAACATCCCCGGATGATCTCGAGTTGAATACGAAAGATTTTCAGGAATGACGGTATTGCCGC
>CAYIFD010000055.1:0-4909 GCA_964362595.1 uncultured Candidatus Saccharibacteria bacterium | reverse complement strand
TAAGTAAATGGGTCGCGGACGCGCTCACTCCGTCCGCTGAAGGATCGCGATTCCTGCCGAGAACATAAACGATTAGAGGGGCGCACACTTTTAAATACAGTATTATTGGAAAATGACCGCGAAACATTTCTATATAGTCACAGCCGCTTATAACGAGGAAAAGACTTTGGCGCGCTCTGTTGACTCGGTTTTCAGATCGGCCGCTTTTCACGGAAAATCGGATGTCGGAGCATCATGCGACCTGATAATTTGTCATAATGGCTGTACCGACAGAACGCCGCTTCTTGCCAAAACGATAAGGAATAGATACTCCGGTGAAAACTTCAGGATTCACATTATCTCCAGCCCCAAAGGCATGGTTCTAGCCCAAACTGCCAGCGTAGAATATATCCGAATGCAAAAAAACAACGACCCTATAATCTTTTTTGATGCCGATTCGTTCATGGATGAGGGGGTCATCCATGCGTTTCTCGGTCAATTCAAAAGACATCCCAGCTTAAGAGCTGTAGGGGCAAAACAGGTACCAATTCCCTATTCCGGAGCTTCACCCATAAAAAGGATGTGGGATAAAGTTTTTAATTGCCGGGCCTATTACCCAAGATCGGAGATTGCGGTCCGGTTCGCTACCCAATTCCATCCCTATGCCGATTCCGACCCGCAGCCCGACTACGTAGAATTTGAAAAAAAATCCAAGATATATTTCCATGGCAGATGTTTCGCCCTGAAAGACCAGTCAGTATGGGATGTTCCAAAAAATCATGTGGGTGAAGACACATATCTGGACCGCAGTATAAATTATCGATTCGAACCGGGCAGTATAAGAACGCTTTTCACCGCCAAGGTGTATTTCCAGCCGATAACCAGCCTGCGCGTGTTCGCTAGAACTTTTTACCGCGTGTACCGCGATCTTAAAGCGCTCAAACAAGCCAACCCGCAATATAACGAGGTCCGGGAATATTCTAAAACTAGGTTAGATTGGGATTACATCAAAAGTCTGCCGCTGAAATGGCGGCTCGCCTTTCGGATCTACAGCGTGATCCGCCAGATCTGCCATTTTTTGTTCAAACACAACCTTATATATTCAAAAAAATCCGCCATGGATATTTGGTCATATGAAAAGAAGTAGGCAAATGAAAATAGCCATCCACCAACCCCGCCTTAGTTATTACATTGGCGGCGGCGAACGCGTACCGCTTGAACAAGCCAAATATCTGGCAAGACTCGGCCACAAGGTAACTATAGTCACAACCGATGCCGACAGGAAATCGTCGCTCTTTCGCCTCTTCGTTGAAGAAAATCCACTCGTCAGGATAGAAGCCATCCGGCTGTCGGATAAACTAAAATATCTATATAAAACGGAGCTTGGCCAAAACCGCCGCCGCGTGGACGCAGAATCCATGGAATTCGGCCGCCTGACGAAAAAGTATTACAAAGAAAACTATTTTGACATTGTAGCTACGCATTATACCGTTGACGCGCTTAAAATCCCCGTAAACCAAAATGTGGTGCTGCACCTGCACGGTTGTCCG
Organism: uncultured Candidatus Saccharibacteria bacterium; assembly: GCA_964362595.1. Taxonomy (GTDB): domain Bacteria; phylum Patescibacteriota; class Minisyncoccia; order Sungbacterales; family HO2-52-23; genus CAYPPK01. The sequence continues at coordinate 3,380 of CAYIFD010000055.1, read as the reverse complement.
GCGCGCAAGCGCCTGCTTGATGAAAAATCCCTGAAACGGGCCAATCATCTTTCTGCCGTAGCGAAATATGTCGGAGATTTTTGGAAAAAAATGTATAACCTGAAAAAGCTAATACTTCTTTCCTACAATGGCATTGATAACAAGTTTTTCCACAGGATAGGCATAGATCAAAAATATGACCTATTGTTCGTCGGCCGCTTGATCAAGATAAAGGGCGTAGACGATCTCTTAAGGGCGGCGGCATCAGTTTCCAAGAGAAGGCCGAATTTGAAAATAGTTATCGTGGGCGCTGGTCCGGAAAAGAACAAACTGAAAGCTTTGGCCGGAAGGTTGGATCTGGAATCCAATATCCGCTGGCAAGCGCATGTTGGCGATACAGAACTATTAAATCTCTATAATTCGTCAAAAATATCCATTTTCCCTTCAACGGCAAAGGAAGGAGTTCTGACCACCATGCTGGAAGCGGCAGCTTGCGGGTCCGCCATAATCACCACTGATTGCTGTGGCATGCCGGAGTTCCTAACGCACGGCCAAAGCGGTCTGCTAGTCAGGCCGAACCAACCAAGCGATTTAGCTGCTTCCATTAATCTCTTGCTTGGCGACAAGGAGTCGCTAAGAAAAAAACTTGGCGGGAACGCGAAGATAGCGATTGGCAGAAAATGGACTTGGGAAAAACAAATTAAAAAGCTAGAGTTAATCTACAAATCATGCCTCAAAAAATAAAAAGGGCTGTTATTATCAAATCGGCCAACGCCAGTATACGAGTTGAGTCGGAGGGCGAGGCGATTTTGGCACGGATAAAGCGGGATCCGTTCTTGCGCAAATATATCCCGAGCTGTGAGATAATCCTCGGCTCCAAAAATAAAGCGGATTGCAAATTGATAATTAAAAGATCAAGATCGTTCGGCGTTGAACTAACTTACCCGATGGTGCGTTGTTTTGAAACATCCAGAGCGGATGTGAAGGGGCTTATCTCCTTGATTGGTTACATATTGGAAAGGGCCAGGAGCGAAAAATGCGCTTATTCCATTCATTCGTCTGTGATCTGCAAGAACGGCAAAGCAGCTGTTATTTTTGGCGGCACGACCAATTTGGGTAAAACTAGCGTCGCCAAGACCGCTGCGGATAAATTCGGCTGGTCATTTTACGCCGATGAAGTGGCCATTCTGGATGATCGCACCCGAAGGGTGATTGGTGGGGTAAAGACGGCATCTGGCGGAGATCGCTTTAAATCTTTTGCGCTGCAAGACGACAGAACTAAACCTAAGATCTCGGTATTTATCCACCCGCACATAGACAACGGTCTGAACAAGATAGAAAAATGGGACCCTGCCAAATTTTTCTGGCATCTTAAAGAAGAGTTAGCAAGAAAGATCCGCGGCGGGTCTAAGGCCATAAACTTTTTTAGCTATCCTCTGGATTCCTTAGACACATCCTCCATTGCCCGAAAAAGATTGCAGTTCGCCAAGACCTTATCCCGTCGGGTTAAATGCTACGAAATAAGGGGTACGCCAAACTTCATTGCCAAAGCCATAGATCGCTTAAAGTAGACGTTAAAAGTAAATAATAATATCATTTAAAATATGTCCAAATTATCGGAAAAATCGGAATGGCAAGGACAGGAAATACTTTATACCTGGATACCGACAACGGATCTCGCATCTTTCAAACCAGCACTCCAAGTCTACGGCATTTGCCTCAATGACGCGGGAAACATCTTGGTCATCAAAGATAAACACTGGCAGATACCCGGAGGCACTCCGGAGAACGGCGAAACCCCGGAGCAAACTCTGAAGCGAGAACTCGCCGAAGAGGCCCAGGTGGAAGTTGACCAATTGATCCCTCTCGGCGTGCAAGAAGTTAGTTATCCCAACAATCCGAACAAGGACCAGGGAGAGCTTTTCTACCAGTATAGGTATATAGCTTTCATCAAGAAAATAAACCCGTCGCGACCCGATCCTGACAGGGGTCGGGAATACGAAAGGAAATTCGTTTCATTTGACAAAATAGATGACTATATAAAATGGGGAGAAGTCGGACGGGAGATGTTTAAAGACGCGCGTGTAGCTCTAGGATCTCTACGGAAATAAAAAAACCTCGCCGACAATCGGCGAGGCGGGCTAAGCGCCAAAGAGCAGTTTCGCGCATTCGGTGGATTCTTCTTCCGAATCGCAAACATGGATCAGATTGGCTGCCACAAGTTTCAAGTTCAGCACTTTCTGGTTCGGGTGGCGATTCTCACGCCACAATCTTAGATCTTCTTCCGAAAGATCTGTCCAGAAATCTTGGTGCTTTTGCCGAAGCTCATACTTCAACCGATTCATCCGCTCCACGGCTTCGGTGCCGGTGACCAGCATGGCCATGCATGGGCCGGAACGCATAAAGTTAACTAGATCTTGATAGAAATGTTCCAACTGCAAGCCTTTGTACATCACCTCAAGGAATTGGCCATCCAGAATCAAGACTTTGGCATCTTCTGCATAAAGACCGCTAATCAGGATAGAGGAAATTATCTGATTTTCGAGTTTTCGTTTAAGGCAGTCCGGCTTCAAAATGACCAGAACCTTCTCCTGCATGACCGCACCTCCTTTCCCTTATTCGGGTTGAATTATGTTATTTTATATAATATATTATAAATATAATAATGTCAAGGAAATCAATAATCTTTTTTGACGGCGACGGAACTATCTGGTATCCAAAGGCGACCAAGCGCTCCAAGCCCCCGTATTGGATATACGGGAATACCAACGACGACAGGGTCAATCGCTCAAGCCTTAATCACCTCACGCTTAGCCATACGTCCCTCAAAACCCTTAAGGCGCTGAAACGCAAACATATAAAGTTGATTCTGCTTTCAACCCATCCCCATCCCCCAAAGATCGCCGATGTTATTCTGCGCATGAAGATGAAGCATTTGAATATTTTGGATATATTTGACGGATTTTACGCCACGAATGGCTCACCAAAAGCCAAGGGGATAAAAATAGTTTCCCTGCTTAAAAAATATAAATTGCCCAAATCCAGAGCGCTCATGGTCGGCGATAGCTACCACTATGATTATTTGTCTGCCAAATCGGTGGGAGTGGAGGCCGTACTTTTACGATCCGACTACTTAAAACGTCCGGCCAGGGGCCGGAGACCGAAAAAGATAGTGAACGAAATTCAAGACATTCTGAAATTCATTTGAAAACGGCGTTTTTACGAAGTGAGCGGTGACGGGGCTGGCTTCCTTAGTTCCGTTCAAAGTGGGTTCGTCCAAAGTTCAGAATATCCCACAACAAAGATTAAAAAACAGGCAATTGCCTGTTTTTTAATTTGTGGGCGCGGAGGGACTCGCCTACAACTCTCGCCGCCTTCCGGCGGCTCGGTCGCAGGCCGCC
>CAYIFD010000054.1:0-5014 GCA_964362595.1 uncultured Candidatus Saccharibacteria bacterium | reverse complement strand
GAGCCATTGAAGAAGATGTCCAATTCAAACGGGAGGGGCCGACCAGAATCGTAGAAGACGCTCCGGTGACCAAGGTGATGGGGGTGATTATCCGCCATGCCACGGAAGGTCACGCCTCCGACATCCATATAGAACCCGGCCGAGAAAAATTGCGGGTCCGCTTCCGGGTTGACGGCGTCCTCCATACCAGTTTAATACTGCCCTCCGAAGTGCATCCTGCCCTGGTCACCCGCATCAAAGTCATGACTAACCTTAAGATAGACGAGAATCGTATTCCTCAAGATGGAAGATTCCATGCGCAGGTCGGCGGCAGAGGCATTGATTTTCGCGTCTCCACTTTTCCCACCGCCTCCGGAGAGAAGGTGGTAATCCGCATCCTTGATCCGGAAGCAGGAATTAACACATTGGCCGGCTTGGGACTGGGTGGAAGAAATCTGGATAAAATTCACGAGAATATCAAACGTCCTTTCGGCATGGTTCTGGTCACCGGCCCCACCGGGTCCGGAAATCCACCACTATTTACGCTATCTTGCAGATTTTAAATAAGGAAGGGGTAAATGTGGTCTCCTTGGAGGACCCGGTTGAATACAAGGTGGAAGGAGTAAACCAGTCCCAGATCCGTCCCGAAATCGGCTATGATTTTGCCACTGGCCTTAGGCATATCCTGCGCCAAGACCCTGATATCATCATGGTAGGAGAGATCCGGGACAAGGAAACGGCTAAGCTTGCCATTCATGCCGCCCTTACCGGTCATCTGGTGCTTTCCACACTGCACACCAACACCGCCCTGGGAGTTATACCGCGTCTTATAGATATGGGGGTAGACCCTTTCTTGATTCCGCCCACCCTAATCATGGCCGTTGGCCAGCGGCTGGTGCGAAAGTTATGTCCTGACTCCCGTAAACCGCTTAAGACAACTGGAAAGATTAAAGATATGCTTGCCGGGGAAATTGACGTTATGCCGGATTCCATGAAAGCGGAGTTTGGAGGCAAATTACCGGGAGAGATTTACCAGGCGCTATCCTCCCCTACCTGTCCTAAAGGCACCAGGGGAAGAATGGGAATATTTGAGGTTCTTTCCATGACCCCGGAATTGGAAAAAATCATTCTCACCGGCCCCTCGGAGTCACGGATTCAGGAGGAAGCAAAACGTCAGGGGATGATAAACATGCGCCAGGATGGTATACTGAAAGTGCTTAAAGGAACAATCGGTTTAGAAGAGTTGTTGGAAGTGGTGTAGGATAAAGCATAACAAATAACGAATGATTTTATGAGCAGTGAACCAATTAAAAAAATTTTACTGATTGACGATGACCCTTTCATCCTGGAAATGTATGTTTTGAAATTGAAAGAACATAACTTTCAAATAGAAACCGCCTCAAACGGCAAAGAGGGATTGGCTAAAATAAGAGAATTCAAGCCGGATCTTCTGCTCTTGGATATAGTCATGCCTGCTTTGGATGGATTTGATATTCTGCGGGAGATTAAAAAAAATCCTCCCCCGAACATGAAGATCATCTTGCTTACCAATTTGGGGCAAAAAGAGGATGTAGAGCGGGGGATGCAGCTCGGGGCCGATGATTATATAATCAAGGCCCACTTTACTCCCAGTGAAGTAGTGGAAAAAGTAAAGGGCTTGCTCAAAGAATAGGATCCTCAGGTAATTTAGACGACTTATATATGCCCAAAAACCAATTTGAAGAACTTCTTTTGCAGGTGGTAAAGCAGAACGCCTCTGACTTGCATATAACCGTAGGCAGGCACCCTACTTTGCGCCTGGACGGGTCTTTGGTTCCCTTGCTTAACGAAGAGATAATTACTCCCGAGACCGCGCAGGACTTTATCTTTCCCTTGCTTAACGAAGAACAAAAACAACGTTTCCTTGCCGAGAAGGACCTGGATTTATCCTATGATTTTCGCGGCAAAGCACGTTTCCGAGTAAACATTTTTCACCAGCGCGGCTTTATGGGAGCATCCTTGCGTTTGATACCGGCCAAAATCCGCACTATTCAAGAATTAAATCTTCCTCCCATCGTGGAGAAGTTTTCAAACCGTCAGCAAGGGTTTCTCCTGGTCGTAGGACCTACGGGCCACGGTAAATCCACAACTATTGCCGCCATCATAGACAAGATTAACCATACTCGGGCCGATCATATAATCACCGTTGAGGATCCGATTGAGTATCTATTCACTTCGGACCTGGCAATTGTAGACCAGCGAGAGATAGGAATTGACAGTTTGGACTTTAATCGCGCTCTTCGCTCCCTCTTTCGGGAGGATGTGGATGTCGCCATGATCGGCGAGATGCGGGATGCCGATACCATGGCCATGGCGGTAACGGCGGCCGAAACCGGCCATTTTATTCTCTCTACTCTGCATACTAATAATGCCGCCCAAACCATAGATCGCATCATTGATACCTTTCCCTCGGTGCAGCAAAACCAGATTCGCGCGCAGCTCGCCTCTACCTTAATCGGCATTATCTCCCAACGTCTCATCCCGAGGACCTCGGGAGGTCTTATTCCCGCCATTGAAGTTATGATTGCTAATGCCGCCGTGCGCAATCTTATCCGTGAAAATAAGATCCATGAATTGGATCTCGTCATTGAAACCAGTTCTGACCAGGATATGATCAGTCTTAACCGGTCTCTGACGAATTTAGTGCGTAAGGGAGAGACCAGCGTGGATAACGCCATTAACTACTCGTTGAATCCCGAAGAATTGCGAGCGCTCCTCGGAAGTTAAACATGCCTACATTTGAATACAAAGCCAGAACCAAAGAAGGGGAGATTCGCTCCGGAGTCATTGAGACCTTTTCCCAAGAGGCGGCGCTTGATACCCTTCAGCAGGAGGGCTTAACGGTAGTGGCCTTAAATACGCAGGCCCGCCGTTTTAATCTTAAACTTGCCATTTCTTTTGGGACCGGCATAAAACAAAAAGACATCATAATTTTTACGCGCCAGCTTTCCACGCTTTTTGAGGCCCACATACCGGTGGTTGAAGCGCTAAAGACCCTTATCGGAGAGACCTCGCGCCCGGCCCTGCGGGCCGTAATCGTTCAGATCCTGGATGACGTGGCCGGAGGACTGGTTATCTCTCAAGCCATGACCAAGCACCCTCGCGTATTTTCCGCTTTCTACGTAAACTTAATTCGTTCTGGCGAGGAGTCGGGAAAATTGCAGGATGTCTTCACGTACCTGGCCGACTACCTGGAGCGCTCCAATTATCTTGCCAGCAAAGCCAAGAACGCCACCATTTATCCGGCTTTCATCCTGGTAACGTTTACCGGAGTTATTATCGTGATGTTGGTGGTGGTGGTGCCGCGCGTCGTGAGTATTTTTGAGGAAACCGGGCAAGCAGTTCCTTTCTACACCCAAGCGGTTATTTACGCCTCGTTAGCGCTTCGTCGTTGGGGGCTGGCTCTGGCTCTCATTCTAGCCGCCGGCTCCGTGGGAATTTGGCGCTGGGGACTGACTTCTACGGGAGTTCTTTTCTTCCATCGCCTTCAGATCTCCGTTCCTATTTTAGGACAACTTTACCGCAAGCTCTATATGGCGCGCCTCACGGACAACCTAAAAACCCTTATTGTCGGCGGCATCCCCATTATCCGCGCCTTGAACATTACCGCAGATGTGGTTGGAAACGTAGTATACCAGCGAGCTATTCAGGACGCAATTGAGTCAGTCAAGGGCGGAGGCACCATCTCATCGGCTTTTGAAAGGACCCGCGAAATACCGGTTTTTGTAACCCAAATGATACGGGTCGGAGAGACCTCCGGCCGCCTTGACTTCATCCTTGGAAGCATTGCCAAGCATTACCAGCGCGAGGTGGATTCTTCTGTGGAAAACCTGGTGGCCTTGATTGAGCCCGCTTTGATAATCTTTTTGGGAGTTGGCGTAGGAGCGCTGGTTGGTTCCATTATGGTGCCTCTTTACAACATGGTGGGGAGTATTTAGCGGGGTGTGGATAACAGGACTTGCATCCTCCCTTTTCGTTGCCGTATGATAAACAAAGGTCGGAGAGAATATTAAATTACTAAATTTTCACAATTTTAACAATGTTTGCTTATGATCACTAAAAAGCAGGGGAAAAGTGGTTTTACTTTAATTGAGCTTTTGGTTGTTATTGCCATTATCGGAGTGCTTGCCTCCATAGTGCTTGCCTCGCTAAATACCGCCAGACGCAAATCGCGCGATGTCAGACGGATTACTGATGTTAAACAGATTCAGTTAGCGTTGGAGTTATATTTTGACGGAGAAGGAAGCGTCTATCCGACCGCTAGCCCCACCTGTGACGCCACCAACCAGTACGGTCTAGGGGCCTTGAAAACGGAAGGATACATACCGCAGGTGTCAAGAGATCCGCTTTCCAGCGGGGTTAACTACTGCTATATGTACGGCACTCCTGCTAGCGGCGCCATAACTCTTTATCACTTGGGCGCGGTTTTGGAAGAGGCCGGAAACCCGGCCCTTACCGGCGATTCGGACTTTGACGGCACCGCCTACACCAATCCCTTTCACGGCACGAGCGCTGGTGTGTCCCAACTTTGCACAGCCACCGCCGGAACAGCTCAAGGCCTGGCAGGTGCAACCGAAACCTGCTATGATGTGAGGCCCTAGTTTGCGGTCCCCGGGACCATGGACTATATTTCGGTCTTTCTCACCGCCGCTGCCGGAACAGTCGGAGCGGTAGTGGGCAGTTTTCTGAATGTGGTGATTATCAGGGGAGAAAGAGGCGAATCCCTGACCGGCCGCTCGGCCTGTAGATCCTGCCGCAAAATTCTCACGCCTGCTGAACTTATCCCCATCTTAAGCTTCTTCATCCAAAAGGGGCGGTGCCGCCAGTGCGGCACTCGCCTTTTTTGGCAATACCCCTTGGTGGAATTTGCCACTGCCGGAAGTTATGCGGTATCGGCCTTTGTGCTTTTGCAAAAATTTCCCTTAAACGGGGAGTTTTTCTTTTTTCTGCTTGCCTCTTTTTGGGGAATAGGAGCGGTGGCGGTTGTGCTGGTTTC
>CAYIFD010000053.1:0-5058 GCA_964362595.1 uncultured Candidatus Saccharibacteria bacterium | reverse complement strand
TGCCATAGTTTCCGAAAATTTAGAGCTTCAGCGAATAAATTTTCGCTGAAACCATGAGCATCCCGCCACCTATAAACTTAATCGTTCTACTTCTATTTGTAATTTTTCTTTATTAACTATTTTACTAAAAACCAGCAGTTTGAGCAAGAGAAATATAAAAATTAGCGTAAGGTAATATACCGGCACGGTAAAGGCCTTAAAGGCAAAGAAAAAAATTAGGGCTGATGCCAGAGGCAGAAAGCGCTGGTAAGGCCCCAGAATCTGCTGCAGCTCCAGCACCATAGCTTCATAAAAATCATCAGCGTTAAGTTCCAGCATTTCTCTAGGGAATCCAGCAGGACCAGGCAGAGCTTGTGATACCAGGTTGAAAGCAAAATTCACGGCCGGACGCGGGAGCAGTCCGGAGATGGCCAACTCTTCATCCATGTTGACAAGATAAAAAGAGGAGACCATAAGCGAGACCGCGGTAAAATAAAGCGGAAGCCCTGTCTTGGCGATTTTGGACAAACTAAATCCGTAAGAAAGCAAATGTTCTTGGCGGATCCTGTATATGGCAAAACTCGTGATAAATAAATTAGCGGCAAGCACGGCCAGTATCGTTCCGGAGGCCTCCAAAAAAAAGAAAGGGGTGATAATTCCGGCAATAAGCAGGGGATAGACAACTTTTGCTTCTCGAATAAATATGGCCGAAAGCGTAAAGAATCCTCCGGCAACTATGAGTCCGGCCGCCGGAGCGATAAAACTGTAATCCTTAAAGTCACGGGCTATAATCAAAGGAACCGCTTCACGCCACAACCAAAGCACCAGCACGGTCCCTCCCGCCGCCACGCCCCCTATTATCAGTTCTTTAAGAGAAAATTTCACTATGAATGATTTTCCTTTCCCTCTTCGTTTTCTGGATTTGCTTGATTATTGGCTGATCCCGTTTGTTTATATAATGCCTCGCCGATTTTTTGCAGAGAATTGGATAACTCCCCGGAGGCGCGTTTGATTGCCTCCGTATCGCCTCCCTCTTTGGCGCTATTGAGCGCATTTATTTTGGCCTCAATTTCGCTTTTTATTTCAGCCGGCACTTTGTCTCCGGCGTCAGCCAAGGATTTTTCGGCGGTATAGACCAGAGTGTCGGCAAGATTGCGGCTGTCTGCGGTCTCCCGCTTTTTTCGGTCTTCTTCGGCGTGTAACTCGGCGTCTTTTTTCAGCCGTTCAATTTCTTCTTTAGACAGAGAGGTAGAGGCCTCAATCCGCACTGACTGCTCCTTGCCGGTGGCCTTGTCTTTGGCTTTGACCGAGAGGACGCCGTTGGCGTCAAGATCAAAGGACACTTCAACTTGCGGCAAGCCGCGAGGCGAGGGAGGAATACCGTCCAAAATAAAGCGCGCCAAGGTTTTATTGCCGTCAGCCATCTCCCGCTCCCCCTGCAATACGTGTATCTCCACCGAGGTCTGGTTGTCGGAGGCCGTTGAGAAAATTTGGGATTTGGAGGTGGGAACAGTGGTATTTTTCTCAATTATTTTTGTCATAACTCCACCCAGGGTTTCAATTCCGAGGGATAACGGAATAACATCCAAGAGCAGAACATCTTTTACCTCGCCCTGGAGAATGCCGGCCTGCACCGCGGCTCCATCCGCCACTACCTCATCCGGGTTAATGCTGCGATTAGGTTCTTTGCCGAAAAGATCTTTTACAGCGCTGATAATGGCCGGCATCCTGGTTTGCCCTCCGACCAAAATGATTTCGTCTATATCGCTAGGACTGAAACCGGCGTCTTTCACTACCTGTTTGGTGATATCAATGGAACGATCAACCATGTCTCGGACTAACTCCTCCAGTTTGGCGCGAGAGATGCGCATTAGCAGGTGCTTGGGGCCGGATGCGTCTGAAGTTATGAAAGGCAAGTTGATTTCCGTCTCCGGGGTAGCGGAAAGCTCATGCTTGGCGCGTTCTGCCGCTTCCTTTAGGCGCTGCAGGGCAAGGGTATCTCGGGACAGATCAATCCCCTGCTCTCTTTTATATTCATCCGCGATCCATCCAATGATTAGCTGATCAAAATCATCTCCGCCAAGATGAGTGTCGCCTCCCACCGCTTTTACTTCAATCGTGTCTGCGGTCACTTCCAGCACGGAAAGATCAAAGGTACCGCCGCCGAAATCGTAGACCACGATCTGCTCGTTTTTCTTTTTGTTAAATCCGTAGGCAAGCGCCGCGGCCGTGGGCTCGTTTAAAATCCGTTTTACCTTAAAACCCGCGATTTCGCCCGCCGCCTGCGTCGCTTTTCTCTGTGAATCGTCAAAATATGCGGGCACGGTGATCACGGCTTCCTCAATTTTCTGGCCGAGCTTTTCCTCTGCGTCATGTTTCAATTTTTGGAGAATCATTGCGGAAATTTCCTCCGGCCTAAACCATTTATCTCCCATCTTCGCCTCAACTCCGCCGTTTTGCGCCTCTCGAATTTCGTACGGAAGAAGGTTCTTATCCCGCTTTACTTCTACATCCGTAAACTTGCGACCGATAAGACGCTTCACGGAATACAAAGTATTCAGGGGATTTGTCACGGCCTGACGTTTTGCCAAAAGTCCGACAAGCCGGTCGCCCGACTTAGATATTGCCGCCATGGACGGAATAGTTCTGTTCCCCTCTTTACTTTCTATAATTTTCGGCTCGCCGCCTTCAATCACGGCCATAGCCGAGTTAGTTGTTCCTAGATCAATTCCTAGAATTTTTGACATAGCCGGTATATCTATTATATATTTTAATAAGTTCGCTTAAGGAGGGTTTTATGCACGGCAGAGATTATCGTATGCGATGGGAAGCGCTGCTTTTCTTTATTGCTATCTTGATAGACGCAACTGTTGATTGGTGCACTGAACATCTGGAAAGCCGGCGGTGGTTAGATTGATGCCTCTCGTTAATCGGGAGGCCTATTAGATAATCTCACTCTTACCGGTCTTAATACTTTTCCTCGCAACAAATATCCTTTTTGCACTTCTTCTGCTATTGTCCCTTCCGGAAAGTCGGACTCCGTCTCACCCACTGACTCATGTTTTTCCGGATTAAATTTCCCTCCCGGCTCTACTTTGATTTGTTCCAGGCCTCGCTTACGCAGGATATCCTCAAATTGGGAACGGATCAAGAGAATCCCCCTTTCCATTTCTGCAGATAAGCCATGGCCCAGAGCCAGATCAAAACTGTCCAGCACCGGCAGAATTTCCTGGATAAATCCGGCCGTGATAAAGCGAGCCATGTCTTCCATCCGCTTCCCGTCTTCGTTTTTGTAGTTTATATAATCAGCTTTAGCCCGCTGCCATCCCCCCAAATATTCTTTGCGATCGGTTTCGCATCTTTTCAGATCCTCCTTTAGCTGCTTGAGTTTTTTCTCTACGTCCGGCGGGGCTCCTCCCTCTTCGTCAGGAATTACATCCAAGTCCGCTTCGGTTGTTTTATTTTCATCATTCATATTAATCCGACTGCCCTTGAATCTTCTTAATGCTTCGCACTAGGGCCTTATGCCTGGGATAGTTGGTGCGCTTGGGGCCAATCAAAGTTATAAATCCGCTAAAGCCCTCTGGGTGCCGCCAAGGAGAAAATATCATGGAGCATTCTGCGGCCTCTTTCAATGGATTTTCGCGACCAATGAAAATTCTTTCCTCTTTTTCCAGAGTATCTTGGGCAATATCTCGCAATTTCTCCCCGAGGATATCCAGCAGGCGACCAAACATTCTGCCGTTATCCGGGTCATAGAATTCCGGCTCCTCCATAATTCGGGAAAATCCGGTTTCGTAGAATATATCCTCTTCAAACATGCCGGCGGCCGTAAAGGTACGGGAGATGGCGGAAACGGTTTTGCTGAATTCACGGATAAAATCTTCAGCGTCACGGATTGAAAAAATCTCCCGCAACGTCTCTTCGTCTCGCTCCTGCAGAAACCCGTCCACCGGCAAATTGTCTACGAAAAACCGGTAACCCTTGTCGGTTGGCACACGGCCTGCCGAAGTATGCGGCTGTTCCAAAAGCCCTAGCTCATCCAAGGCGAGCATTTCATTCCTAATAGTTGCGGAGCTTATATCTTCCTTCAGATGTCGGGAAAGTTCTTGGGAAGCAATAGGCCTGGCGGTTCGGACATATTCCCGGATAGTGGCGGAAAGTATGGTTTTTTGTCTTTCCTTGAGCACAGACATCAAATGGTTTAATACCCTTTATTATATAGCCATTTTAGCAGTCAAGTCAAGAGAGTGCTAAAGGGTTGTATCTTCGGGACTGTTCCCTTATAATTCTTTTATGCAGATCCTCATTGACTCCATTCTTCTCATCCTGTCACTTTTTGCAGTAGTGCGAGGGGCCCACCTGGTAGTTAAATATGCTCCTTTACTGGCTTTAGCCATGGGGATGTCTGGATTTCTGGCAAGCTTTCTTTTGATCGGCGTGGTTTCGGTTTTTCCGGAGTTGGCGATTGCGGTCATCTCGGGTTTGCAGGGAGTGCCGGTGCTGGGACTCGGAACTATTTTGGGCTCAAACGTGGCCGATCTAACGTTGGTTTTGGGAATTGCCGCGCTTTTTGCCGGCAGAGGGCTTGCCGTAAAAAGTGATTTTCTGAAAGACGACCTTATCCTTATCGCTCCCCTGCTCCTCCCAATAGTTCTCGGCCTTGATGGAGAATTTTCGCGGGTTGACGGCTCCATACTTATCTCGGCGGGACTCATCATCTTTTTCTTTTTGTACCGGAGAAACAGGAGAAGTCCTCTTAGAGAACCAAATTTCCTCATGAATCAAAAACTTTTGCGGGCAGTCCTTCTTTTTATACTCGGGCTTGGCGCGCTTATCGGCGGGGCATATGCCGCCGTAATAGCCGCCGAAAGAATTTCACAATTTCTCCTGCTCCCGGAATTCCTCATGGGAATCTCGTTTATCACCTTGGCGACATTGATTCCGGAACTTACCTTTTCCATTAGGGCTGCGCGGGAGAAAGAAGGCGAACTGGTCTTGGGCGATATCTTGGGGATCGTGATCACCGATATTACGCTCGTTTTGGGAGTGATGGCCTTTCTTAGCCCCTTTTCGTTT
>CAYIFD010000052.1:539-5101 GCA_964362595.1 uncultured Candidatus Saccharibacteria bacterium | reverse complement strand
TTTTTTTTTTTGTAATGTTTGCGCGGTTTTTTGGCTTGTCCGTTTATAAAATATGTGCATGTGTAAATTCGTAATTATAAATAAAAAAGCGACTATGATGTCTACAGCGGCTTTATTGACAAGGTGGAAAAATGGGAGGACTGGGCGGATTGGGCCGATGTAATTCTTTTTGACGATGTGGAATTTGGGGGAGTGGCGGAGCGTTTGCGCAAAAAAGGCAAACTTGTCTTTGGCGGCAGCGAATACACCGATCGTCTGGAAATAGACCGCGAATTCGGCCAGCAAGAGCTCAAAAAATACGGGGTGAACGTCCTGCCGGGCTGGCACTTTTCCAGTTATGACGAGGCCATTGCCTTCATCAAACAGAACCCGGAACGTTATGTTTTTAAGCCAAGCGGCAACACGCCCTCGGGCGGCAAGGGGCTTCTTTTCATCGGGCAGGAAGAAGACGGAAAAGATATGCTGGAACTTCTGGAGCAGAACAAAAATGTCTGGCAGAAAAAAGCTCCGCTTTTTCTCCTGCAAAAATTCGTCTCGGGAGTAGAGGTGGCGGTTGGCGTTTTTTTCAACGGCAAGGAATTTGTCTATCCCATAAACGTAAATTTCGAGCACAAGCGCGTATTTCCGGGGGACATCGGGCCTTTTTCCGGAGAGATGGGCACTTTGGTTTTTTGGAGCGAACCCAACGACCTCTTCCGTGCAACCCTTTCCAAAATGCTTCCCGCTCTGCAGGAGTCCGGCTACATCGGATATATTGATTTAAACTGCATAGTTAACGGCCGCGGCATCTATCCATTGGAATTTACCTCGCGTCTTGGCTATCCCATAACTTTCATACAGCTTGAGGGAATAACGGCGCCGGCCGGAGAATGGCTTTATCAGATGGCAGCCGGAGAGAATTTTGAGTTTAAAACCAAAAAGGGTTTTCAGATCGGAGTGCGTATAAACGTTCCCACTTTCTTTGCCAAATCCAAGGATAGGGAAACGGTGGAGATGTACCGCGACCTCCCGATCCTTTTCAAAAAACCGGCCAACCTTGAGGGCATCCATATTGAGGATGTAAAGATTGAAGACGGGGTATGGAGGATTGCGGGCGAATCGGGCGTGCTCATGACCGTTACCGGATCCGGGCCGACGGTTGAGGAAGCGAGGCGTCAAGTTTACTCCCGGATTCAGAACATCATGGTTACCAATATGTTTTACCGTACCGACGTAGGGTCAAAATGGACCGAGGATCGTGATAAATTGCATACTTGGGGATATTTGAGTTAGTTTGCCAGTTTCGCTTCGCCGCGAAGCGGCTGGAACTAATAAACTAATGAGGGTAACTGTTCGCCAAAAAAATTTAAAAATAACTCCGGCGCTCACCCGATATATAGAGCAGAAAATTTTAAAACCAGTCCGCCGGCTGCTCAAAGAGAGCACTACCCGAGAGTTGCCCATTTTGGATTTGGAATTTGGGCGCACCACTCTTCATCATCGCAAAGGAAAAGTGTATCATGCGCAAGCGAATTTGACCCTGGGTAAAAAACTGCTTCGGGCGGAAGTAGACGACGAAGATATACGGGCCGCCTGCGATCTTCTGGAAGAAGAATTGGAAGAAGAAATTAGAAGTTACAAAGGTAAACGGCTTTCACTTCTTAAACGTCAAGGCCGTTCGGTCAAGGCCGAATCCCGCTATCATCCATCGGCCAGATTCCGCCGCGGAGGAAGAGTGCGCCAAGAGGGAAGATAAACTTTTGCGGTAAGTTATCCACAGTTGCGTTTATTTTTTAACTCTTTCATAATTAAAAACAGAATGCCGTTTCCGAAAGGAGGAGCAAATGATTGCACTTGGACGCCACTTGCTCTTGGAACTTTTTGGTTGTGATCCCGAGGTGATCAACAATCTTGAAGCCGTAAAAAGCGCCATGCTCGGAGCGGCCAAGCGCGCCAACGCCGCAATCGCGGAAGTGGTCTTCCACGAATTCAATCCATTTGGCATCAGTGGTTTTGTGGTGATCGCGAAATCTCATCTGTCCATTCATACTTGGCCCGAGTACGAGTACGCGGCCGTGGACATTCTCTCCTGCGGAGAAAATATACGGGTGGAGGCAGCGGCGTCGTATCTGATGGGGCAATTTAAGCCGAAGCGCACCAGTGTGGTGGAACTTAAGCGGGGAACGTTTCTTGGGTTGGTGTCCTGGAGGCCGTCCCCCGATCTCTAGATCAGCCCGCCAGGGCTGATTTTTACGCGCCCAGATCCAATCGCTCTTTTAAAAGGCACATGTCTATGCTAGGATAAGCCGGTCATGTCAATTTTGGGAAAAATTTTTGGAGACGCGAATGAGCGGTATATAAAGACGGTTGAGCCGATCGTAGGGCAGGTCAACGGACTTGAGCCGAAATTTGAGAAATTGACGGCCGGAGATCTCCGAGGAATTACTGAAAAATTTAAGGAACGTCTGTCTGCGCAGGCAGGGCTCATCGGCGGTGAGCCGTTAGACAACCTTCTTCCCGAGGCCTTTGCGGCAGTGCGTGAGGCGGGAAAGCGGACCTTGGGTCTGCGCCATTTTGATGTTCAGCTCATAGGCGGCATCGTTTTGCACGAAGGCAAAATTGCCGAGATGAAGACGGGTGAAGGAAAAACCCTGGTTGCCACCCTTCCTTTATATTTAAACTCCCTTGAGGGCAAAGGAGCGCATTTGGTTACTCCCAACGACTACCTGTCTCGGATTGGTGCCGGCTGGATGGGGCCGGTTTACCATGCTCTTGGGGTCTCGGTCGGGGTGATTGCTCACGAATGGTCCGGCATATACGATCCTGATTACACCGACTCCACCGCTCACGGAGATGACCGGCTCATGCATTTTCGGCCTTGCGCCAGACGCGAAGCATATAGGGCCGATATCACTTACGGGACCAACAATGAATTCGGCTTTGACTATCTGCGCGATAATTTGGAGTATCTTCCGGACCAACTTAGACAGAAAGAACACCATTTTGCCATCGTTGACGAAGTGGACTCTATTTTAATTGATGAGGCGCGAACCCCCCTCATCATCTCTATGCCGGATGAAGAGTCGGCGGATTTATATAAAGTGTTCGCCCGCATCACTCCCCAACTGAAAGAAGGAACTGATTATAATGTGGACGAAAAATTAAAGGCGGTGGCGATCACGGAGGAGGGAATTAATAAAGTGGAGAAAATTTTGGGCATAGACAATATTTATGAAGAAAGGGGAATCCGTTTTGTCCGGCATCTGGAGCAAGCCCTGCGGGCCAAAGCTCTTTTCCGTCTAGATAAAGATTATGTGGTAAAACCTGCCCTAGCGGGCGGGAACGGCGAAGTGATAATTGTGGATGAATTTACCGGGCGGCTCATGCCCGGCCGACGTTGGTCAGAGGGTTTGCATCAGGCCCTAGAGGCCAAAGAGGGTGTAGAGATTCAGAAAGAGTCGCGGACTCTGGCCACCATCACTTTTCAAAATTATTTTCGTATGTACGAAAAGCTTGCCGGCATGACCGGAACCGCGCAAACCTCGGCCGAGGAATTTCACAAAGTGTACAAACTGGATGTCATTACCATTCCGACTCATCGGCCTATGGTTCGGGAGGACAGGGCGGATCTGGTATTTAGAACAGCCAAAGGCAAAATGCAGGCCGTGGCGCGGGAAGTTAAGGAGCGACACCAAAAAGGACAGCCGATTTTAATCGGCACGGTTTCCATTGAGAAAAACGAACTTCTTTCCAAAATATTGGAAGTTGAGGGAGTAAGACACGAGGTGCTTAACGCCAAGAATCACGAGCGGGAAGCGCTCATTATCGCCCAAGCCGGACGCGAGGGAGCAGTCACGGTGGCAACCAACATGGCCGGCCGCGGAGTGGACATAATTTTGGGCGGAACTCCTTTTATGTCCACAGAGGCAGAGGAGGTGCGTAAGGTCGGAGGATTGCATATGATCGGCACGGAGCGGCACGAGGCGCGCCGCATTGATAATCAGCTCCGCGGCCGCGCCGGCCGGCAGGGGGATCCCGGTTCTTCGCAATTTTTTGTTTCGTTGGAAGATGATCTCATGCGGATTTTCGGCTCGGATAAAATCAAGCGAATGATGGAGACATTTGGCATTCCGGAAGACCAGCCCATTGAGAATAAAATGGTATCTAGGGCGCTTGAAGCGGCCCAAGCCAAAATTGAAGGTTTCCATTTTGACAGCCGCAAGCATGTTCTGGAGTTTGACGATGTGCTGAACAAGCAAAGGGACTCCATATACCACCTGAGGACAGAAATTCTTTTCGCACCCAAGGATTCTCTTGAGTTGCGGGAAAGAATTTTTGCGATGTTTGCCGGGGAGATAACGAAACTGGTTGATTTCCACACCCAAGCGGATTCGGAATCCGAATGGAGTGTTGAAGAAATTTTTGAGACGGTCAAGGCCATAGCCGGAGTGCCGGACGAAACCCACCCTAGAATGCGGGAGATAATTTCGGGAAGTGGGGGGGGGTCCGGGGGGTGCGCCGGGAAAAAAAACCCCCCCGACCGGGGCGGAAAAATTACGTTTTTTAAAGAACACAAGCAGGGG
>CAYIFD010000052.1:0-529 GCA_964362595.1 uncultured Candidatus Saccharibacteria bacterium | reverse complement strand
ATGCAATTGTCGTGGTGCCGGAACAACCCCCACATATATGCGTTTTTAAAATTGGGGTATGTGTTACTTCCTCTGGGATGGCCGACTTCCAAACATCCGACGAGAAGCGGGAAGAAATTATCCGTTATCTCACTGAAACACTGAAGGGCCTTTACGAGGAAAGGGAAAATAAGATCGGTGCGGATGCCATGCGCAACATTGAGCGGGCGGTGATGCTTCGCGCAATAGATATTTTATGGATGGACCATCTGGATCAAATGGAGCATTTGCGCGATTCAGTCCGTCTGCGCGCATACGGCCAGCGCGATCCATTGGTTGAGTATAAAAATGAGGGCATTCGTTTGTTTCGCGAGCTTCAAGGCGCGATTAGGTCACAAATTGTCAGTACGATTTTTAAAGTCGGCGGCACGGTCCGCCCCGCAATTTCAGAAAAGATTATTGAGACAAAACCGGAGGTTCTCGGGATTTCTGACAGAGCAGATTCCGTTTCCGGCGTTCCGAATAGCGAATCAGGAATTGCGAATAAGGG
>CAYIFD010000051.1:0-5142 GCA_964362595.1 uncultured Candidatus Saccharibacteria bacterium | reverse complement strand
GGCCAAACGTATACTGTCTCCCCGTTTAGGCAAATCCGCCGGAAGACAAAAACCGTGGGCCACCTTTATCCGCTCTGCAATATCAACATGCGTCCGAAAACCAATGGCAACGTCATTGGTGATGTGGTTCCCCCCAATCGGAATCACTCCGGCATGTATCGGAGACCCTTCTTCATAGACGATAAAGTTAGCGGTTCCGCCGCCTATGTCAACCAGCATCACTCCAAGCTCTTTTTGGCGCTTAGTCAGCACCGCTTCTGAAGCCGCCAAAGGGCTAAAAACATAATCTTCCACTTTAAGCCCGGCTCCTTCCACGCATTTTATAAGGTTTTTCAAAAAAGGCGCGGAGCACTCAACAATCAGGGTATCCACCTCCAAACGAACTCCGTGCATTCCCACCGGATCCTTGATCCCCGGCTCATGATCCACTTTGTAGTCCCTGGGGATTATATGCAGCAGTTCCTTATTGGGATTTTTGGAAATAAAGCTTTCAGCCGCGCCAATAGTCCGGCGCACATCTTCGGGAGATATCTCCCCGTCGGCGCGGGATACAGCCACTACTCCCCGCGAGGAAGATACCGAGATATGGGCTCCCCCTACTCCCACCCAGGCGGAACGCACTAAAACTCCGGCCGCCCTACGCGCCTCCTCCACCGACTCCCGGACGGCATTGGTTGCTTCTTCAAGATCAACAACCAAACCCCGGCGCACGCCGGCTGAAGGCGATATGCCCATTCCTAAAATTCGGAGACCTCCTCCTTTCTTTCCTTCGGCAATCACGGCTTGCACCGTGGAGGTACCGACATCTAATGCTGCAATTATATTTCGTGGCATAAATTAGATTAACGCCTATTGGCGCCATAATCTCACCCCCCTGGCGCTAATTCAAAATGCAAAAACCAAAATTCAAAATTCAAAATTTTTGAACTTTAAATTTTACATTCTTGCCGGCCAACTTCTCGAGCGTTAGGAACTCCAAACGCTCCACGTTGTTTGTCAACCTTCGCGATTTCTCATGATGCAACCCGGCAAGATGAATCATACCATGCAAAATCATCCATGTCATCTGGAATTTATAGGTATTGCCGGCAGCCTTGGCTTCTTGCCGAATCACTCCCGGGCAGATCAAGATTTCGCCGTAATCGGGGCTGTAGCGGAAGGAAAGAACATTGGTCGGTTTGTTTCTATTCCGGTAGATACGGTTAAGCTTTCTGGACTCGTTTTTGTCTATTTCAACCACGCGGACTTCGCGAGAAATATTTTTGCGTACCGACTGCGGCAAGACCGTTTTAACTTTTCGCAGAAAGGGGACGATTGTCAAGTTATTGTAAGAATTTTCTCACCGCAGCACTGATTCTGTCTCCCGATGCCTGCCCTTTTACACGCTTCATCACCTCGCCCATCACCCGGCCGAAATCTTTTTGGGTTACTTCACCAAGGATTGCTATCGCCTCCCGCGCGACCTTCTCAATTTCTTCATCGGGGAGTTCTCCGGGCAAATATGTTTCAAGGATTTTGGCCTCGGCTGCCTCTTTGTCGGCCAATTCCTTCCGCCCGCCTTTAAGAAATTGTTCAGCCGCGTCTTTGCGCTTCTTCAGCTCGGAGCGAATAGCGGCAACTATTTCTTCTTCGGTAAGTTCGCCATGCTTTTCAATCTCGCGGTTATGGATAGCCGAGGAAAGCAGGCGCAAAACCGAAAGCCGCAGCTCGTCTTTGGCCTTCATCGCCGCCTTGGCGTCTGCCTGAATTTTTTCTTTCAACATGATGTCCCTTTCTTAGCAAGAATCTCCCCAAAAGTCAAAACCCCGCGACCAAAATTTCGACAGCTGCTTTCGTCGCCATCCAGCGGAGATAACTTTATATGAACACCCGAAAATAGTCCCGCCAGCTCATTCGTGGCAGCTAAAATTTGGTCGAAATTTGGTGCGGGGCAAGCAAAAAACCGCCGGCTAGACCGTGCGGTATCTCTAAAAGGGAACATCTTCATCTTCCGCATCTCTCAACGCAAGATAGTAATGGGTATAGGCAACCGCTAGCACTCGCGATATCGGCCAACCGTGCCAGGAAATGCGGTTATCCATAAACTGCCCGATTACGGCCTCATGGCTCTTCAAGAGGTTCAAGAATTTAAGGAGCTTATGATTCGGATGAATTTTACGCAATCTTTCTGCCATCTCCACCGCCAATTCGTGCGCAGCATCCGCTTTGTCTGCCCAGCTTGCCATCGTCTCCTCCCCATGACTCAAACAAAAATAGCACTCCGTGGTGCTGTCCGTCAATCTTTTGCATGAATCCTTTAAGCGAGCGGGGGTCGAGGCATCCTGCTAGTATGCGAACTTGCGGAGCGAGGTTACAAATTACCGAAGCGAGGAGGGCTGGGAAACAGGGGCTCCGCCAAGTATACATCTCTAACTCTCCTTATTCAGATTACAAAAATTTAACGACTTAAACATTTAACGATTTCAGATAAGCGGAGAACATTGAGGGATCCCACCGACGAGCGAGGATAATTTGTCCGAGCGAAGCATGAGAGCAGAGAGCAGGATGGCGAGAACCAAGCGAGCAATTATTTTTCTTCCGGCAGTTTCCCCAATTTCTCCAGCCGCGAGCGTTCTTTGGTCGCTTTAATCCGGCGAAGCGCCCGCTCCCGAACCGCCCTCTTGGTCAGCTTGGACTGATAAAACCTTTCTTTTCTTGCCCGAATCAAAATCCCCGACTGTTGCACTCTGCGGGTGAATCGGCGGAGCATTGCCCCGGTTGTTTCTCCATCTCTTCTTCTTACATCCACCATAATTTCAGTACTTAAACTTTTTTCTCTACTACGCTACTCCATCCGCCGAGAATATGCAAATGCAGATGATCAACGACCTGCCCGCCCTCGCGGCCCACGTTAAACAGAAGCTTATACCCCTTAAGCCCCTGCCTTGCTGCTGCACGTTTGGCGGTATAAATCAATCTGGCAATGATGTCGTTGTGGTCGTCCTGCAGGTGGGCAATGGACTCAATGTGGATTTTTGGAATGACCAAAAGATGCACCGGAGCTTTGGGGTGGATATCTTTGAAGACCTTAACCTCGCTATCTTCATAAACTGTTTCGGCAGGAAGCTGTCCTTGGGCTATTTTACAAAAAATGTCATCCATATCTATCTTTTTAATTTTCTCTTTAAAAACTCAACCAACTTGTCCTGTGGTATGGTTTCCTGGATTCCAGAACTTATCTCCCGGACGATAACGGTACTGTCCAGCGCTTCTTTTTGCCCTAAAATTAGCGCCACTTCCGCGCCGATCCTCTCGGCTACATTAAGCTGGGACTTTACGGAATCACGACCAAGCGACTCAACCACCGAAATTTCCCCGGCTCGCAGGGCTTCCAGTAGCCCTAAACTTTTGCGCTTGGCTAACTCCCCCAGCTGGGCAAGAAATACTCGCGGTTTTTTGGGACTATCCGTAAGTTCTCCCCCAATCCTCGCCAAAATCCTTTCCACTGCTTCTAGTATCATAACTCCGCAGGCAACATCCAGCCGTCTGCCCACCACCAGTTCCCCGGCTTTGGACATTCTGCCGCCTTCGGCAAGCACCATGCTCTCACCCGGTATCGCGGTTGGTTCTTTTCCATCCTCTACAACCGCTTCTGCCGGAAGGGCAAGAGCAATCTCAAAATTTAAACTATTAAAAAGAGAGCCGTCTCGGAAAAACTTGGGATCCAAGAAGTAAGACATTCTCATCTCATCCAAAAACTCCAGCACTCCCCGCAAGTGCTTTTTGCATACTTCACATAGGTAATCCAACACCTGGGGAGCATTCTGACTTATGCCCCGGCACTGCTCTTCTTTGCAGTTAAGAATTTTGGTGGGGTTTCGTTTAAGATGCCGGCGGCAACCTTTGCATAACCGATAGAATCGGGGACGGAAGTAAGCAAGATATGGAGTTCGAAAGAGAGGACGGCATTCATTACAGGCGGTGGCATTGATTCGGACATTAAGGAGAGAAGCGTCAACTCCGGCTTTTTCCAGCGACTTCCAAAGAACTTGAATTATTTCCGCTTCGGCAATGGGCCCCTCCTCACCGATCATGCATAAACCAAGCTCATAGACGGAATCCAAATGTCCGTCCGACTCTCTGGTTGAGACAAAAAAACTTTCTCCTTCAAAAAGAAACTTAAGCGGGTGAGGAAGACCATTCATCCGGTGGGCGGTATATGCTCGAAATATCTCCACTGCTCCGGAGGACCGCAAAGCAAGATCAACCCCGAGGGATGTTTTGCAAATAACAGGAGAACGCTCCCCCATAAGTCCCGCCTTTTGCAGCCCGCCAAATAGGCGCGGATCTTCAAGAAGGGAAGTATGGATTGGCTCAAATCCGTAGAAAGCCGCCAGTGACGAGAAGGCCTCTTTTACCTTTAATACAAAACGTTCCCGGGTCGGGAGCCGATCAAAGCGGTTGATAAAATCGTGCGTATTATCCTTGGATTTGGACATAGAAGTTACTCCAGAATAAGGCCGAACTTGTCAGGTGGCCAGGCCCGAAATACAGCACGCCCGATTATGAAGTTACGGTTGAGAGGACCCCAGACCCTAGAATCGGAACTAAAATCTCGATTATCTCCCAAAACAAAATATTCATCCTGCCCCAGAGTCATTGCAACGTCTGGGTGAGTTGGCCGGCCGAGAGGATTAAGATAGGACTCCTCCAGCACAAATCCTTGGGGATTATTATCGTCGTATATCTTTATCCGCCCGTTCTTTATCTCTATCCGCTCGCCAGGAAGACCGATAACCCGCTTGATAAAAAACTGGCGCGGGTCTCTAGGATAGCGAAATACAAGTACTTCTCCACGCCCCGGTATGCGGAAATAAAAGGACAGTTCATCAATCACCAGATATTCGCGGTCTTCAAAACTGGGCTCCATGGAAGCGCCGCGCACAATAAAGGGCTGGGCAATGAAATAGCGGACCGAAAACGCAATGATCAGGGAAACGCCGATTACCTTAACTAACTCCCACCACCCGCCTTTTTTCTCATTATCCATGATCAATAGGTTATATGGATAAATCCATGAAATCAGCGCTCGCTCGGAAACGCGAAGGATTATTTTCGCGTTCCACTCGCTCACTAGATTATAGTCGGAAAAAGGCCTTTTGG
>CAYIFD010000050.1:0-5204 GCA_964362595.1 uncultured Candidatus Saccharibacteria bacterium | reverse complement strand
GGAACCAGACAGGCGAGCGTTTTTAGCACTCTTGCGACCCGACTGCTAATCATTATATGTAACCGCGAAATCATGTCAAGAGGTTACAAAACCTTCTTAAGCCACTGCCCCGTATAACTACGTTTATTTTTTGCAATATCGTCAGGAGTTCCCTCGGCAATAATCTGTCCTCCACTTTCACCTCCCTCCGGACCCAAGTCAATGATCCAGTCGGCATTTTTTAGCACATCCAGGTTGTGTTCAATCATAAGCACGGTATTGCCTTTATCAACTAAGGCCTGCAGTACCGCAAGCAACTTGCGGATGTCATCAAAATGAAGACCGGTTGTCGGCTCATCCAAAATATAGAGGGTCTGCCCGGTGTCACGGCGCGAAAGTTCGGTTGCAAGCTTAATCCGCTGGGCTTCGCCGCCGGAAAGTGTAGGTGCGGGCTGGCCAAGCTTTACGTACCCGAGACCAACTTCCCAGAGAGTATCGAGTTTTGTTTTTATGCCGGGAATTGCCTTGAAAAATTCGCGCGCATCCTCAATAGACATGTCAAGAACATCCGCAATATGTTTTCCGTTATATTCAATGTCAAGCGCCTCCCTGTTGTAGCGCTTGCCGCGGCACTCCTCGCACTCCACATAGACATCCGGTAGAAAGTACATCTCGATTTTCTTTACCCCTTGGCCTTCGCATGCCTCGCACCTCCCGCCTTTCACGTTGAAGGAAAAGCGCCCGGGCCCGTAGCCGCGGGAACGCGCGTCGAATGTCGAAGCGAACACGCTTCTGATAAATCCGAATGTACCGGTGTATGTGGCAGGGTTTGAGCGCGGCGTGCGGCCGATCGGCGACTGGTCAACAACCACGACCTTATTTACCTTATCTGTCCCGACGATTTCCTTATGTTCGCCTGGAATCGCATGCGCACCGTAAAACTTCGCAAGAAGAGCTTTTGCAAGGATATCGTTTATAAGAGTGGATTTCCCAGAGCCGGAAACGCCTGATATTGCGACGAATTTCCCAAGCGGGATTTTTACATCAATATTTTTGAGATTATGGTGAGACGCCCCCTTGATTATTAAGCAAGGGTTCACTAAACCACTTTCACCGATCGGCGGATTTTGCTTGATATCTATCTTCCTTTTTCTTGATAAATATTCTCCAGTTAGAGTGTGCGCCTTGAGTAGTTCTTTAGGAGTTCCGGAGAAAATAATTTCCCCACCATGTTTTCCAGCTCCAGGCCCCAGATCAATAACCCAATCGGCCTCCCGCATTGTTTCCGCATCATGCTCAACAACAATAATCGTATTCCCGATATCCCGAAGATTTTTCAACGTCTTTATGAGCCGCGCATGATCCCGCGCATGAAGCCCGATTGAGGGCTCATCCAAGATATAGATGATTCCGGTGAGGCGCGAACCGATCTGGGTTGCAAGCCGAATCCGCTGGGCTTCGCCGCCCGCAAGCGTCGTTGATTCCCTCGAGAGCGTCAGATACTCGAGCCCCACATCACGCAAAAATTCAAGCCGCTTATACACCTCCTTAATAAGCGGAGCTGCAACCTGATATTCGGATTTTGCGAGAACAGCGCCTTTGTTCGAAAGAAGCTCGCGGAAATATTCTTCTGTCTTCTCAACAGTCCGATCAACAATTGATGCGATATTTTCATCGCCAATTCTCACGCCGAGCGCCTCGGGGCGAAGCCGTTTCCCTTTGCACACCTCACACACCTTTATTACCATATATTTTTCAATCTCGGCGCGCGTAAAATCTGAATCGGTTTCTTTCCACCGCCGCTTAAGATTCGGGATGACTCCTTCAAAAGTACCTCCTCCAGATTTATTGGAAGTCGGACTTCCGATAATTTCGCCGTAGAGGATAATCCCAATTATTTCTTTATTAAGTTTTTCAACTGGCGTATTGAGGGAAAATTTATAGCGGACGGCCAAATCATCCAAAATCCACCAATACCAGCCCTGTCTTCCTACTCGGTGAGAAGCCGAAGCCCAGGGACGGATAGCGCCTTCGGCAATGGTTAATCGCTTGTTTGGAATTACCAAGTTGGGATCAACCTCCAGTGTTGAACCAAGCCCCGTGCAAGTTGGGCAGGCGCCATAGGGACTGTTGAAGCTGAATATTCTGGGTTCAATCTCCGGTAAACTGATGTCGCAGGTAAGGCAAGCAAAGTGCTCGGAGAAAAGCAGGTCACTGCTTTTCTCGACTGACGACTGACGACTTACAACTTTCGACAAGCCGTCGTTAGTCGTCAGTCGTTGGTCGTTGGTCACGACAATGAGTCCTTTCCCAATCTTAAGAGCGGTCTCTACTGAATCTCTTATCCGTGCCCGCTCAATATCATCCGTAAGGGCAAAGCGATCCACCACCACTTCAATGGAGTGTTTTTTATTTTTGTCCAGGGTTTTTCCAATCGCCTCTGTCATCAACATCATGTCCCCGTCAACTCTGGCCCGGATGAATCCGGCTCGTTTTACTTCTTCCAATACTCCGCGGTGCTCTCCCTTTTTCCCACGTATTAGGGGGGCAAGTATAAGGATCTCCTCCCCGCCGGCCGGCGGATTTGGCAATCGGCAGATTGAAGCAACAATATGATCGGCTGTTTGCTTAGCCACCGGCTTGCCGCATTGCGGGCAGTGCGGCTTGCCTACGCGGGCAAAAAGAATCCTCAAGTAGTCGTATATTTCCGTGATGGTCCCTACGGTGGAGCGAGGATTTCGCGAAATTGATTTTTGGTCTATGGAGATTGCCGGGGAAAGCCCGTCAATGGATTCAACATCAGGTTTATCCTGAATTCCCAGAAATTGTCGGGCGTATGAAGAAAGGGACTCCACAAACCGCCGCTCGGCCTCGGCGTAGATTGTGTCAAAAGCCAGAGAGGACTTCCCGGATCCCGAAAGACCGGTGATGACCACGAGCTTATGTTTGGGGATATCCAGATCAATATTTTTCAGGTTGTGCACGCGAGCCCCGCGGATTTTTATATACTCGCCGGTCTTCTTTGACTTAGTCATGGCGTTGTATTATACATTAAAAGTCAAGTATGGGCAATCTATCTAGGCCAAAAGATATCCCCTCCTCTCCGGGGGTTTATATATTCAGAAACAAACGAGGGGACCCCGTCTACATAGGCAAAGCCGCAAATCTCAAAAAACGGCTCGTTTCACACTGGGGAAAAGACGTGAGCGGTAAAATAAAAATGATGCTCTCGGAAGCGACAGCTGTTAACTGGATTGAAACAGAGTCGGAAGTTGACGCATTAATTAAAGAAGCTGATTTAATTAAGGCCAATATTCCGAAATACAATATTGTGATGCGAGATGACAAAAATTATTTTTACGTTGGATTTACACGTGCGGAGTTTCCAAAGATATTTGTGACCCATCAGCCGCATGGAAAAATTCGAAATTCGAATATCGAAATTCGAAATAAATCAAAAAAACGAAATTCTAAGCGAGTTTCGGATTTCGGATTTCGTGCTTCGGATTTCCGCTTCGTCGGTCCTTTCACCTCCGGCTCTGCGCTTTACCAAACGCTTTGGATCCTCCGAAGGATATTCCCCTACTGCACATGTAAGGAATTCCACAAGCGGCCGTGTCTAAATTCAGAAATTGGACGATGTCCCGGCTTTTGTTGCGACAAAAGCAAATTACAAATTACAAATCACAAATTACAAAGCGAATATAAAGGAAGCATGCGAAATATCGTTGCCATATTGAGCGGACGGAGAAAGAAACTATTACGGCAACTCAAAAAACAAATGCGTGAAGCGGCCGGGAGCCAGGAATTTGAACGGGCGGCAAAATTCAGAAACCAGCTCCGAGGGCTGGAAAATATCTTCGCCCATTCCGTGATGAACAACAATGAAATTAGAAGGCCGCTTAATTGGGACAGAATTCAGAAAAATTTGAAGACAATATTTGGCCGCAATATACATCGCGCCGAAGGGTATGACATTTCCAATATTTCCGGGACGGAGGCCACCGGTTCTATGGTGGTGTTTGTTGAGGGGCGGCCGGCAAAGTCCGAATATCGCAAATTCAGAATCAAAACCGTATCTCAACCAAACGACGTTGCTATGCTTCGGGAAGTTATCCGCCGCCGTCTCGCTCATCCGGGATGGAAATTTCCGGATCTGATGCTTATTGACGGAGGAAAAGCGCAGTTTAATACCGCGCTAGCCGCGCTCGTGAATATGCGCAGGAATTCGGACTTCCACGTAGAAGTCCGACTTCCTCACATCGTTGCTTTGGCCAAACGGGAAGAGGAGCTATACCTAGAGGGACGGTCAAATCCCTTTCCGCTGGCGTCTCTGCCCCCGGATACAGCTTTCTTTTTCCAGAGAATCCGGGACGAATCCCACCGCTTCGCCAAGAAGTATCATCATAAGCGAAGAGAAATGGCTCTTCGCAGATAATTGACTTCAAAGATTATTCCAAGTAAGTATTGTGCGTTTTGTGGATGCGTCCGAGCAATTCTATAAGGCGGTTGCAGAAATTCCATGGACCCGGGGTAATGATCCTTGGTATTATGATCAGATCCGTCGGGTAATCGGCGCAACTTTTATAAGTGTGTTTGAGGAGACGGTCCGAGATCTAGAAAGATTCGTGCTGGTCCAAGGTACCAACTATTCTGACATCATAGAGACCCTCACGGGGCTCAAGCGCCATCATAATGTGGGCGGTCTGCCGGAAGATATGGTGTTTGATATTCTGGAGCCCCTGGCCGGACTCTACAAGCATGAGATTCGCAAAGTCGCCGCAGAGCTCGGACTTCCGAAAGAAATCGTATGGCGTCAGCCCTTCCCGGGTCCTGTCCTGGAAACGCGATCCGCGCTTGGGGTCCTATGACTCCGGAAGTTGCACAGGTACTTGCCCGTGCCAATCGAATTCTTGAAGAAGTTGTCTGGAAACATTAATCTTTTTGCCTTCTCGCCAGAGGAGGTAAATTTATTTTACAGCAGTTTCTGCATTCTACTTTCATCAGCGATCGCTGATGAAAG
Source organism: uncultured Candidatus Saccharibacteria bacterium (assembly GCA_964362595.1). Lineage (GTDB taxonomy): Bacteria > Patescibacteriota > Minisyncoccia > Sungbacterales > HO2-52-23 > CAYPPK01. The sequence continues at coordinate 202 of CAYIFD010000050.1, read as the reverse complement.
TAGAATGCAGATTATATCTTTGTTAACTAACCATCGGCAAGCACCACCACTTCGCTTTCCGGCTGCACCTCCAGAAAGCCGGATTCTACCGGGATAAGTTCGCGTCTGCCTTCTTTTTCTATCTCAATAACTGGGCCTTGAAGAAGCGTTATTAAAGGCAGGTGATTTTCAAGCACCGTAATCTCACCCATCGCGGTTTTGG